>NZ_JAPZSS010000045.1:0-7441 GCF_027532015.1 Microcystis sp. LE19-131.1A
AAATATTATGGAGATTTTTAAAATATGAATGGATTGAATTTAGCGCCTATAAAGACCGAAAGAGCCTCCTCGCTTACGTTAAAAAAGTGCTGGACAATTTTGGAGGCGAGTATGTAATTAATTTTGCCTAGGTACTTATTACTGTTTACTGATCACTGAACATCTAAATCAAGTTAAAATATCCGCTCCCAACATCCGTTGATATTTAGCTTCTAAAGCTTGTTTCAAATTGGGCAAAGTAATTAAATGGGGATCATCTAACATAATTTTTTCGGCGGCATCTCTTGCCAAAACTAACACCTCTTGATCCTCGACTAAACTAGCGAGGGCAAAATCTGGTAAACCCGATTGTCGTTGTCCTAAAACTTCCCCCGGACCGCGAAATCGCATATCCATTTCCGAGATAAAAAAGCCGTCTTGGGATTGTTCCAAAACCGTCAATCTTTGACGGGAATTAGCACTATTACTGCCACTTAAAAGTAAACAATAGGATTGATGGGAACCTCTGCCAACGCGCCCCCGTAATTGATGCAATTGTGAAAGGCCAAAACGTTCGGCATTTTCAATTAACATCACCGTGGCATTGGGAACATCCACCCCCACTTCAATAACCGTAGTTGAGACAATAATTTGTAGAATATTATCGCGAAAAGCTGTTAAGATTTCCTCTTTTTCGGCGGAACTCATGCGACCATGGAGTAAACCGATATTAAAATTGGGAAAAATCTTTTCTGATAAATTTTGATATTCTTCCACCGCAGCCCTCACATCTAATTTTTCCGATTCTTCAATCAAGGGAAAAATCACATAAGCTTGTCTGCCTTGGGCAATTTCACGGCGAATTAAATCATAGGCAGCCCTTCTTTGATTGCCATTTAAAGCGGTGGTTTGAATCGGTTGTCTGCCGGGGGGTAATTCGTCAATTTGACTCACATCTAAATCCCCATGCAGGGTTAAAGCTAAAGTACGGGGAATCGGTGTTGCTGTCATGGTTAAAACGTGGGGAGACTCTCCTTTGCTTAATAATCTTGCCCTTTGTTGTACCCCAAAGCGATGCTGTTCATCAATAACAACTAAACCTAATTTGCGGAAATTAACTGCATCTTGAATTAGGGCATGAGTTCCCACTAAAAGTGGTAACTCTCCTGTCTCTAATTGGGCGTGAATTTCTCGCCGTTTAGCAGTTTTTGTGGAACCAGTTAATAATTCTACGGGTAAATGTAAGAGATTAAACCAGCTAACTAACTTACGATAATGTTGTTCTGCTAAAACTTCGGTGGGAGCCATTAATGCCGCTTGATAACCGGATTGTAGGGCTGCTAAAATAGCATAAACTCCGACAATTGTTTTGCCAGAACCCACATCCCCCTGCACGAGACGATTCATCGGGGTGCTAGAATCTAAATCCTCTAAAATTTCCTCAATAACTCGTTTTTGAGCATTGGTTAATTGAAAGGGAATTATCTGATTAAATTGATCAATTAGTTGACCCCTAGCACTAAAAATAGCACTTTTCTGTGTCTGACGATACTGTTGCCGCCGCCGCAGAAAACCCAATTGTAAAAAGAAGAATTCATCAAAGACTAATCGCCGTCGCGCTTGACTGAGAATCTCGGAATTATTGGGAAAATGAATGTTAGTAATTGCTGTTTTTAAATCGATTAATCCGTATTGTTTTCTTAGACCGAAAGGTAGGGGGTCTTTTATCGCCTCTACTGCCCCAAAAGCGGCGACTACAGCCTTTCTAATTAGGTCGGCGGGTACTCCATCGGTGAGGGGATAAACCGGCAGGATACGCCCGATTTTTAAGGACTCAATACTTGCCCCAGAACTGTCTAATAATTCAAATTCAGGATTTTCTAAAGTTAACCCATATTTTCCCGCTTTGACTAAACCACTAACCGCCACCACCGAACCGACGGGATAGAGTTTTTTTTGTCCTTCTTGCCAAGCACGATTATTGTAGCGAGTTCCCGCATAAAAACGGTTTAATTTTATCTGTCCAGTACGATCCTGTAAGAGCAATTCAAAGATAGCTAACTTGGTATTTTTGGGGCTATTAAAACAATTACAGCGCTTGACATTCCCCACTAAAGTTACCGTTTCTCCCTCGGTTAAATTAGCGATATTAACTTGACGACTGTAATCCACATGATCCCGGGGATAATAATATAATAAATCTTCAACTTTGTGGAGGTTTAATCTTTCTAAAAGACTGGCTTTTCTCTCTCCCACTTCCGCTAGATATTTCAAGGGTTGTTCGAGGGTGACTTGCCGTGGAGAATTAGCCTTTGCCATGATAGGAATGGTATTAATAATTTTCGCTGCAGCTGGTTCTTTTGGGGTAGTGGTTGCTTCTAAAGTTTGCCGTAATTGTTGCAAAAAATTGCGAGTTTCGGTGACTAATTGTTGTCTTTGTCTGGGATTAAATTGGGAATATTGGGCAAATTTTTGGGCTAATTCTCGCCAGCGATTTCTCTCACTGGTGGCAATTCCCACGGGAGGATTATCCCCAAAACTAAGACACAAAAACTCGCTAAAACGGTATTGATTTCCCTGAAGATCGGGATAACCTTTTTCCGCTTCTATAGATAAGGCTTTTTGTAATCTCACCCAGTCGGGTATTTCTCCTTTCATAATTGCCTCTTGACTCCAAATTTTCCAGTATTATGTTTCCCTAATACCTCTGTTTGATTATAACTGATTAATCATACCAACTACTGCGCCACGCCGCTTCCGCTTGAGCAATAGTATATTCTTTGCGAAGGTGATAATATTGTTTACCTAGACGATTTAATTGTTCCCAAAGGGAGCGAATTTGATTTCTTTCGACACTTAAGCGTGTATCAGCAAATTCCAGTTCAGCCATTCGTAGATGAATTGCCGTTACTTTAGTGACTTTGCCACTTGAAAAATCATGATCATCCCCATCATCTTCATCTTCATCTTCATCTTTTTCTTCCTCTGGTTCAGGGTTTTTAGCTTCTACTAAAATGTTTAACATATTATTTCCTCCACCTAGGGATTGTCCCTCTTCTCCCGCTTGAATTGCCATATCGATAATTTGACTAGGTAGATAAGGGGGAAGAATATAAGCTTTTTGTAGTTGCTGATTAATTTGTTTGGAGAGATGATTGAGAATCTCGATACAGTTTTTTTCCAGCACTCGACAACAATAAAGTAAAATATCGGGGTTATTAATCTCTCCAGTTGCGGCTATATTTTCCGGTTTGTTTAGAAAAAGTTTTAAGAAATCTGGGGTATTTTTCGTCTCTGCTGGACTTTTAGAGAATCCTACCCCTGAAAATGTCCCTCGATCGAAGCTCTGCTCGCCCAATTGCTGTAAACTGGCTTTAGCCTCTTGTCCTAGAGCTTTGATCTCCTCTTGTAGTTTCTGACGATTGCTGTGGGAGAGAGCCAGAAATTCCCCCCCATAGTAACGGGTACAGATATAATACACTGCCCCGATCGCCTGTTTATAGAGAGATTCACCAAGTAAATCAAGATAAATTCGGTATTTTTCTCGCATTCTTTCGGCTAAATTTGCCACTTCCGTTTCTATGTTCTTTAAATCTTGTTGTAGCTTGTTCAGTCTTCCAGTCATAGAAATTTCACCGAGAGAGAAGTTAGCGATCGGCGAATTCTATTATAGCGACTTACTGTCAGCTATAGCACCCTGACCAGGGGGAGATACTCGGACGAAAAGAAGGTAAACTGGAATCTGTGCCGCGTTTATTGGCTTTAGGTTTAACGGTAGAACAAATTGCTCAAGTTTTGGACTTAACTTGAGAAAAAGTGCCAGAAATATCAGAAACCCATGAAGATAATCTATCAGTAGGCTATGACACCGTTTCTGATCAAGATAAAGTGTAACCTAATTTGCTATCGACCAGCGACTCGCCAAAATAAAAACTTCCTACCTCACCTATGACTAGCACTCCTTCAGCTTCTTTAAGATTAAAAAAAACAAAAATTACCGACACAAATATCACTCTCTCCCATGGCAGCGGTGGCAGAGCAATGCGGGATTTAATTAACGAAATATTCGTTAATAACTTCGATAATAATCTACTGGCAACCCTTGAAGATCAAGCCCGATTTGAGATTAAAGATTTGGCTAAAATAGGCAATCGCTTGGCATTTACCACCGATTCCTATGTGGTTTCTCCCCTATTCTTTCCCGGGGGTGATATTGGCAGTTTAGCAGTCAATGGAACCGTTAATGATTTGGCTGTCGGTGGGGCAATTCCTCTCTATCTCAGTTGTAGTTTTATCCTCGAAGAAGGTTTATCTATCGACACCCTAAAAACCATCGTTACGAGCATGAAAATAGCCGCCGAAAAAGCAGAGGTAAAAATCGTCACCGGGGATACAAAAGTCGTTCCCAAGGGACAAGGGGATCAAATATTTATTAATACCTCTGGAGTCGGAGTAATTCCAGCCGGAATCAATTCTGGGGCGAATAATTTACAAGTTGGCGATCGCATTTTGCTGAACGGTTTTCTGGGGGATCACGGTGCCGCCATTCTGATTGCCAGGGGCGAATTAGACCTACAATGCACAATCGAAAGCGATTGTCAAGCCCTGAATTCTTTAATTTCTGCAATTCTGGCCGTTTGCCCGCAAGTTAAAGCGATGCGGGATGCCACTAGAGGCGGATTAGCCACGGTTTTAAACGAATTTGCCCAAAGTTCAGGGGTGGGAATACAGGTGCAGGAAACGGCGATCCCCATCCGGGAAGAAGTGCGAGGAATGTGCGAATTATTGGGCTTAGAACCGCTTTATCTGGCAAACGAGGGCAAATTAGTCCTTGTCGTGCCTCCGGAGGCGGAAAATCGGGTTTTAGCAGTGATGCGTTCCCATCCTGACGGTAAAAATGCCGCTTGTATCGGGGAAGTCGTCGCTTCTCCCCCCAATTTAGTTTACTTAAAAACCCCTTTCGGCACTAACAGAATTCTCGATATGTTAGTCGGTGAACAATTACCGAGAATATGTTAATTAGACAGGAGACAGTTTTAAAGGAAAAAGTGAAAACTAAAAAAACAGATAGTTGGGGTTTTGGGGTTTTGGGGTTTTGGGGTTTTGGGGTTTTAGTAGAAATTTCCCTGTTCCCTGTTCCCTGTTCCCTGTTCCCTGTTCCCTGTTCCCTGATAACTGATAACTGATAACTGATAACTGATAACTGAAAATGCACGAACTAGGAATCACCCAAAATATTATCGAACTTGCTTTAGAACATTCCCGAGGAATGAAAGTTAAGCGCGTGGTGTTAGAAATTGGTAAACTAACGGCAATTATGCCAGAATCGATCGCTTTTTGTTTTGATACCTGTTGTCAAGGTACTAATATAGAGGGGGCAATGTTAGAGATTCTGGAAATTTCCGGTTTAGGACAGTGCCAAGATTGCGGAAATGAGCTAGAACTAGAATATCCCTACGGAATCTGCGATCGATGTGGTAGTCGCAATATAATCATTTTACAGGGTCAAGAATTAAATCTTAAATCGTTGGAGACAGAATCCTTATGTGTATAACCTGTGGTTGCTCTGATAACTCGGAAGTAACGGTAACTAATCCGCAAACGGGAACCCATGAACATATTTTAGCCGATGGTACTGTTATTAGTCATAGCCATCATGCTCACGATCATGCTCACGCTCACGCTCACGCTCACGATCATGAGCATCCCCATCATCCTGCGGAAATTCACGCTCAAATTCATGGTAATATTCTCCAAGTTGAGCAAAATCTGCTGGCAAAAAATAATCTATTAGCGGCACAAAATCGCGGTTGGTTGAAGGGTAGAAAAACTGTTGCTCTTAATCTGGTTTCTTCCCCCGGTTCGGGAAAAACTACCCTGTTAACTCGCACAATTGCCGATTTAAAAACCGCTATTCCTATCAGTGTGATTGAGGGAGATCAAGCTACAGCTAATGATGCTCAAAAAATTAGTGAAACCGGTTGTCAGGTTATCCAAATTAACACCGGAACAGGTTGTCATTTAGAAGCATCAATGGTAGAGAGAGGATTAATCGAACTCGATCCACCGATGAATTCTTTAGTCATGATCGAAAATGTCGGTAATCTAGTTTGTCCTGCTTTATTTGATTTAGGAGAAAATGCCAAAGTCGTCATTCTTTCCGTCACCGAAGGGGAAGATAAACCGATTAAATATCCCTATATGTTCCACGCTTCTCAAGTCATGATCTTGACAAAAATAGACCTACTGCCCTATGTTAATTTTAACCTCGATCGCTGTTTAGATTACGCCTATCAGGTTAATCCCAATCTGAAAGTTTTTCAAGTTTCCGCTACCACAGGAGAAGGTTTAGATGCTTGGTACGGTTGGTTAAAATCGCTGGTTTAAGTTAAGTAGTAACACACCCAAAAAGTTCAGTCTAACCGAAAGAAAAATGACTCTAGCACTTGATGACAATATTTATAATCAACTGTTGACTAAATTTCAACCCAAGATTATTGAAAATGAAGAAGAATATGAGCAAGTGCGTCATCTTCTCCTTAATCTAATTAGTAAACAGGAGCGACTACCAGAAGAAACCGCGATGGTTAAATTAATGGCGACAATTATTAAGGATTTTGATGCCAAACAACCTCAACCCGAACCAGCTTCACCCCAGGAAGTATTATTACACTTAATGTCAGCTAACAACAGGAAACAAGCTGATTTAGTTGGTAAAATTGGTTCTAAGGGTGTGGTTTCAGAAATTGTTAATGGCAAGCGATCGATTAGTAAAGCTCAAGGTAAAATTTTAGGAGAGATTTTCAATGTTTACCCCGGTGTATTCATTTAATTATCTATTAGTTGTTAATGAAAACAACCGTCATTGTTCCCCCGATTAAATGTCAAGGTATCAAAACTAAACTGCTATCATCAATCAAAATTTTAGCAGATCAGCAAAACTTTGATCGCTGGATAGAACCCTTTTGTGGTCTGGGGTTAGTAGCTTTTAATTTACAACCCAAAAAGGCCTTATACTAAATCTAGTTATTAAAAGCTGATTATTTGCTCTCCCTATTGCATGAGTGCCTCTCCTCATAAGTAGCTGGTTATAATTAAATTTAAAATGGATTTTAGGTTCGATCCCCCCTGCCCCCCTTGATAAGGGGGGTGCCGATAGGCGGGGGGATCCCCCCTTAATCCCCCCTTAATAAGGGGGGCATCTGACAACTTTTAACGCCTACCTACTTAAATAGCCTATACTCAACGGATTTAGTATTATTTGCATAAGATTCCTAATGGTGTGTAGGGACATGATGCGAAGCTACTAGCAGCCGTGTGCATTAGACCTCCTGCAAAAATAGGAACTGATTATGTACAATAAAGTAAAACACTCAGAAAAACCATGACTTACGAAAAAGTAAAAAATTTGAATCCAGAAGAGTTTAAACGCTTTTGTGGAGTATATCCTGAAACATTTAAG
>NZ_JAPZSS010000246.1:0-4686 GCF_027532015.1 Microcystis sp. LE19-131.1A
ATTGGTTTACGAGATGTGAGAGATTATAAAGTAGCATCTGGTGGTAGTGATAGATTAAATACATCCAGTCCTTTTAATATAAAAGTTGCTTCTCTGACTATGCGAAATTTTAATCTTGCAGAAGTGGGAGAATTATATCAACAACATACAGCAGCAACTGGACAAATTTTCACACCAGAAGCTATAGAAACAGCTTATGATTTAACCCAAGGACAACCTTGGCTAGTCAATGCCTTAGCTAAAGAAATTGTAGAAAAAATGGTAAAAGATAGAAGTATTACTATTACTAAAAAACATATTTTAACAGCCAAAGAAATATTAATTAATCGTCAGGATACTCATTTAGATAGTTTAGCGGAAAAACTCAGAGAAAAACGAGTTAAAAACATTATTGAACCAATTTTAGCAGGGCAAACATTACCAGATACCCTAGCAGATGATCGCCAATATTTAATAGATTTAGGATTATTACGACGTGATCCGATGGGGGGATTAGTTATTTCTAACCCCATTTATCGTGAAGTAATTCCCCGCGTTTTAGTACAAGGAACTCAGGACAGTTTACCTTTAATTAGTCCTAGTTGGTTGACAGCAAAAGGTGAATTAAATATAGATGCTTTATTAACAGCATTTCTCAAGTTTTGGCGACAGCATGGAGAACCATTATTAAGTAGTGCTGCTTACCATGAAATTGCTCCGCATATAGTATTAATGGCTTTTTTACATCGTGTGGTTAATGGTGGGGGAGTTTTAGAAAGGGAATATGCAATTGGTAGTGACAGAATGGATTTATGTTTGCAGTATAAAGATGTAATTTTAGGGATTGAATTAAAAGTATGGCGGGATAAAAAACGCGATCCGCAAGCTGATGGAATTGAACAATTAGAATCTTATTTAGGACGTTTGGGTTTAGATTTTGGTTGGTTATTTATCTTTGATAGGAGGAAAAATGCTTTACCTATGGAAGAAAGATTATCCACTGAAGTTGTGGTGACAGAAAATCAATATAGAATTACTGTGATTAGGGCTTGAGTTTTATATTTTTTGTTTGACGCAGAGGCGCTACAGTCGCAGAGAGGAGAACGGAAAGAGGGATTTTTGCAGATCATTTTTCTCTGTATCCTTGAAAATTGTAGAGTAAACAAAGACTAAGGATAACTTTTAGGGATTAGGAAAAAAGACGATTTTTCCCAGAATACCTAGTATTCCTGTCACCAAAATTCCGACAATGCCAAGAAACCCATTAGTGGTAATATTCACCCGTGCATTCAGGTCATCAATAGGCTTTTCTATTTCCATAACTTTAGAATCTAGGGCTTTAATATCCCCTCTTATTTCTGATTGTCCTATCTCTAGCTTAGTGAGACGCTCATTAACATCTCTTTGTAAAGAGTCGATTTTTCCCTCAATCCTTGTCAGGACAGTTTCAAGGGAATAAGTTACGGTTTCGTTAGACATTGTGCTAAACTCCTACTTTTGATAACTTTAATTAGGGCTTGCTGAAAAAATAAGATAGGAAAAATTTATGATGCTAAGGGCAACTTCTAGGGGTTGCCAATAAACCCAAAAAGTTTAGCTGCTCCTCCTAAAATAGCAACAACAAGGGCGATCAAAATGCCTCGATTAGTAAACTCTTGATAGGCAACTCTAGCGGTCAATCCGTCAATTTTTGTGCTTAGTCGCTCATCTAAAGCTTTAATTTCTCCTTTAAGTTCTGCCTGTCCGATTTCTAATTTTGTCAGACGTTGCTCGATTCTATCAGCTTTGTGGTTGACTTCCTTGATGCTGTCTTTGATTTCCTTAAGAACCGTTTCAAGGGAATAAGTTACGGTTTCGTTAGACATTTGCTAAACTCCCAGAGTCATCCTGCCGCTATCTTAATTATTAATCCTTTTTCTAGTTTAAGACGGCTTACGGTTCACTGCCACGATTGCGCCAGACTTGCCAACCGACGTAACCGAGGAGGAGAGTCGCACCAAAGGCAAAACCCCAACCACTGGGAACATTGGAAAAACCGAGGGCTAAACTGCCCACCCAGAGAGTTAGAGCGTAGATAAATAATACTGTCAGACGGTGAGAGATACCCGCTTTCAGTAAACGATGGTGTAAATGACGTTTATCAGCCACAAAAGGGGATTTTCCGCGTTTGAGACGGGAAATAATCACCGTGGACATATCGAGGAGAGGAACCGCGAGGATGAGATAGGGTAATAGGACGGCGGTAACGGCAACAGTAGTCACAGCAGTGGTTTTAGCCAATCCAATCACCGCCACACCTGCCAGGGTAAAACCCATAAAATAGGCCCCACCATCCCCCATAAAAATTTGGGCGGGGTTAAAATTGTAACGCAGAAAACCCAAAGCCCCACCCGCTAAAGCGGCGGCGATAATAGCGGCGGCCGGTTGTCCCATCACCAAAGTTACAATCAAAATCACCACGGCAGATATACCCGAAACCCCCGCCGCTAATCCATCTAAACCGTCAATCCAATTAATCGCGTTAGCCATCCCCACTAACCAGAGGAGAGTAATCGGTAAACTTAGCCAATGAATTTGTAATAAATCGCCGAAGGGAATAGAGAGGAAATCGATCCTAACGCCAGCTTGCCAAGCTAGAAAAGCGACGCTAAACTGCATTACCAGACGATTGAGGGGGGAAAGATTAAAAAGATCATCCGCTAGACCGATGAGAAAAAAGCCCAAACCGCCTAGGGTTACGCCCCACACTTCCCATTCTCGATCGCTGTTTAAACCGGCAAACCCTCCCAACCACCAAACGATCAGGAGGGCAGTTAAAGCGCCGACAAAAATCGAAACTCCCCCCAGTCGAACCATAGGCTTTTCATGGACCTTCCTTTCGTTGGGTTTATCGACGTAACCGCTTTTCAGTCCGACGGTTCTGACGAGGGGGGTACTCCAAAGTACCACGGTATGGGCGATCAGAAAAGCAATTAGATAGTATAAATCTCCGGACATGGGAATTGGGGGGCGATTTAATTCACAATTGGCCACTGACAGGCAATCGCCAATTATGAACTTTTATTATCTCTCTTTTTAGGCCAAGGCGGGGACGGAAATATGGAGATGGGGATAGAGGGGGAAGCTTTCACAGAGTTTGGCTACCCGTTGACGGCAAGCAGTTCTCAGGGCTTCATCACCTGGATTAAGGAGAATATCGGCGATAATGTTGCCAATCTCGATAAATTCCGTTTCTCCTAGTCCTCTGGTGGTCATAGCCGGGGAACCCAAGCGCAGACCACTGGTGACAAAGGGAGACTCGGGATCGAAGGGAACAGTGTTTTTATTAGCGGTAATATTAATGGTACTCACCAGGCGATCGGCTTCTTTCCCGGTCATGCCCACGGATCTTAAATCGAGTAACATCAAGTGATTATCCGTACCATCGGTGACAATTTTAATCCCTCTAGCCTTCAACTGACCGGCTAAAGCTTGGGCATTAGCGATTACTTGGCCCGAATAGATTTTAAACTCCGGTTTCAATGCTTCCCCAAAAGCCACCGCTTTCGCTGCAATCACGTGTTCTAGGGGACCGCCTTGGGTACCGGGGAAGACGGATTTATCGAATTTTTTGCCTAATTCCTCGTCTTTGGTCATAATTAAACCCCCCCTAGGACCGCGCAGGGTTTTGTGAGTGGTGGTAGTGACCACATCACAGTGGGGTAGGGGGTTAGGATGATGACCAGTGGCCACTAAACCGGCAATATGGGCGATATCTGCCATCAGGTAGGCCCCCACTTCGTCAGCGATGGCGCGGAATTTCTCGAAATCAATCCGGCGCGAGTAGGCAGAATAACCGCAGATAATTAGTTTGGGTTTTTCTTTGCGGGCGATGTCAAGGATGAGATCGTAGTCGAGGAGTTCGGTTTCGGGACTTACTCCGTACTGTACGACTCGGAACCATTTCCCGGAAACGTTAACGGGGGAACCGTGGGTAAGATGACCACCGTGGGAGAGATCCATGCCCATAATCGTATCGCCGGGCTGCAAGAGGGTCAGGAAAACGGCGAAATTAGCTTGGGCGCCGGAGTGGGGTTGTACGTTAGCGTGGTTTGCCCCAAATAGTCGTTTAACCCGATCGATCGCTAATTGTTCCGCTTCGTCAATGTATTCGCAACCGCCATAGTAGCGTTTTTTTGGCAGTCCTTCGGCGTATTTGTTGGTTAAAACCGAACCTTGGGCGGCCATGACGGCAGCCGAGGTAAAGTTTTCACTAGCGATTAATTCTAGGTGATTTCTTTGACGTTGCAGTTCTTTTTGCAAAATCCCTGCGATCGCTGGATCCGTCAGGGATAGTATATCTAGGTTGGTATCAGTCACGGTTACTCGATCCTTTTTTTTAACAATTTACCTGTAATCCTTGGGTCACTTTCTCCATTTTGGCACAATCTCTAATCTTCCGACACACCGGTGAGCTTAATTGCTTTTCTTCGGGATCGATCTTCGATTGTCAACTGTTAGGGGTCAAATCTTCATTTTTAGTCAATAAGTGATAGTAAGTAGGTAGGCGTTAAAAATTATCAGATGCCCCCCTTATTAAGCTATCCATTAGTCACATCTTTCTTAACATAAAATTTGACAAAAAGAGAAAAGTGTGCAAGATGGCTCAAGGGGGTTCTATGGGGGGACTAATTTGATGAGATAGTTTCCAAGTCTGGCTGATATCAT
>NZ_JAPZSS010000281.1:0-17782 GCF_027532015.1 Microcystis sp. LE19-131.1A
GTCTTTTAACTCAGCGTCGGGTTTTGAAGGGTTGTCATCCGTTGTGATAATTGTACCAGAAGGCAATTGATAGCCTGTTAAATTCCCTTGTTTCCACCACCTCCAAGCCGTTCGATAACTTATTGCTGCTTTTTTTGCATATTCTGATAGTTTCATGTCTGTATATTACCATGCCTGACTATATCTGACTATATTTGTATTGAAACTTTACAATACCTAGTTTTGCTCAATAGGGCGGCGAAAGGTCAAAGGAGCTTATCAATTTGGCAGTTTAGCGAGCGGGACGTTAGTTTTTAGGGAGAAGCGGCAAAATTATCAAATAACCACGAAAGCAAGGAAACAATCAAACCGCCAGAAAAGGAAATTATCGCCACGATCGCCTCGCTGCCAAGATAACGGGATAAAAAACTGCCTTGAATTTGGGCGATCGGTAGTCGCGGATTTAACCCCACTTGGATGCTGTTGGTATTGCCGGAAACGCTCACCTCTAAACCTTGTGATGCTTCGGTAATCTGCAAGTTTTCCCCCGTGGTTTTTAGTTTGAGGTTTTGGTTACTATCCTCTCGGATAATTTTTATCTGATTTAATATCTCTACTCCCGGTTTCTCGACGCTCAGGAATTGGTTTTCTTCTAGCTTAAGATCCTGTTGAGCCATCCGGATATTACCAGAAATAATTGTTGATTCCACTAAGTCATCTCTCACATTATTACCGGTGATAATCGGTCGCTCAAATCTAACATTACTAACTTTAATATTGCGCCAAAAAATAGGCTGTTCTTTATCTTGAGAAAGTTGTAAATTAACATCGATCACTTGTTGTATTTCTAATTTAAATTCGGTGGTGCTGAGATTAAATTCGAGGGGAATATCCTCTTTTTTTTGGGGTAAATTAGCAATTTTATAACCAGAGAGAGTTATTTTAATCGGGTTGCCGCTAGGATTAAATGATAAATTTACTGGTTGAGAATTTGGCTGCAAACTAAAAGCCAAAAGATTATTAAAAGGCGCGTATTTGAGATTTTTTACTCTAGTTTCCTTTTGTAAACGGAGTTCTTGCAGGATAAAATCCGCCGTCGGGGTAATTGTTAAAGTGCTATTTTCTCGGATTGATTCAATTTCTAGTCGCTCTCGTTTATTGAGTTCGGGATCTGCAAGACTGCTAAAGGTGCCAGCGAGGGTAAATTTTTTCAGTCCCGATAGATCTATTTGGGAAAGATTATAGACATCTTTGAGCAATAAACTTTCGTTTTCTTGACAGGTAAAACTAAAGCTTTTTACCAATAAATTGCCTTCAAAGTTTTGTTTAACTGGGATAATTCCCCCAAAAATCGACAGGAAAACTAGGGACAGCGTAGCTAGGAAAACTATCGTAAACTTTTGATTTTTCTTGAGCCATCGCCAGAAACTTTTAAAATTATGCTTGGACTTCATTTTAGCCACTGGGGATTATGTTCAAAAGTTATATTAATCGGGGCATTTCTGGGAGGAGCATCATCTTGTTCTAATAAAGCTTTGACTCGCAATTCGTACAATCCCGCCTTAGCCAGTTTACCATCAGAAGTACGACCATCCCAAGTAAAGAAAATTTCTCCTTTTGGTTGCCAGTTAGGGCGAGAAGTCTCATAGATAACCTCGTTGTTCTGGAGGATTTGTAATTCTTTGATCTGGCTACGCACATTAGCAAAAAGGACGATATCATAGGTTTTTGCCTGATTAAAAATAACTGGCAAATAGATCAATTTACCGTCACTGATAGAGGCCGTGGCCCGCAGACTTTCAAGGGCGATATCTTCGCGATCAATAACATAGTTAGACCATTTAAATTGATAGCGAGAACCTTGGGGACGCAAGGTGAGGGGATCGAGTTGATAATTTTTTGGCACAGAACGCACTATCACTTTTGGCGCTCGGTTATTACGACTAGGCACTTCCAACTTTAGGGAGTCAGTCATCTCCCGAATCCGGCCGATAGAAAGGGAAATAAGACTAAAACTGCCCGCAATATCGATCGGAGCTATTCCCTCACAGCGCTTATCATTATCTCTCTGGATATAGTTGCTAGATCTAGTATTTCCCGTCCCACAGTTTTGAGCTTGAATAGGGAAGAACGAGACCAAAATAAGACTAAGAATTGTTAAGTTGAGGACAATAAATGATTTTTTCATGGTACAACCACCTGCCATTGAGCTAATTTTTGGAGAACTCGATCTATTGGGTAAGCGAAACCGATACCAGTAGAATCGATTTGGGACTCGTTAATCGTTTTAAACATCAATCCGATCACCCGCATTTCCTGATCGAATACTGGACTACCAGACCCCCCCACGGCCAGACTCACATCGATTAATAAATTGCCGCTACTAGACTGAATGCCGATGGTAATCGCCTCGTACTTCGACCAATCTTTTGATTCAGGATGTCCGATGATAGAAATCCGTGTTTTTGGGTTAATTTCGCCTTGATGAAAGGTTAAAGGACTGATATCGTCTGGTAAACCCGTGACTTCCAGCAAAGCTAAATCCAAGTTTTCTTGGGGTTGGGTGATGTGAATTATTTTAGCCACTACACGATCGCGCGGCAGGTTGGGTAGATTTTCGCCGTAATAGGGTTCCACTTCCAGATTATCGCCCCTCTGTTCCGTGTCGCGATCAACCACCACATGACGATTAGTGATAATCCACACCGTTGTTCCCCGGCGTTTGACCACATAACCCGTACCGTAGGCAGTCCCCTTGGCGTTACCGGTAAAGACCACACTGATTTTAACGATCGATCGCTTGATCCGGGTGAGGGGATCCTCTTGGGGTAAATATTTAGTATTATTCAAAGCGATGATCTGCTCCGGTTGTTGCTGCAAGGATAACAAGCGCCGGGCCTCTTGCAGGTTATTGCTGGCAAATTCAAACTTCGGATCGATTTTTGTCGCCTTCTCGAACTCAGCGATCGCTGCCTCTAGCTTGCCCTGTTCCTGTAGGAGCCGACCCAAATTATTATGGGCAAGGGTGTGAGCGGTAGTAGGAGTCCCAGTAGTATTATCCGGTAAATCTAAGGCCCGACGGTACATTTCCTCGGCTTCCTTCAGTTTTTTCTGGTCCCTCAGCACGAGACCGAGATTGTTGTAGGCATAGACAAACTTATCATCAAGAGCGATCGCCCTACGGTACATTTCCTCGGCTTCTGTCAGTTTTTTCTGGACCCTCAGCACGTTACCGAGATTGTAGTAGGCATAGACATACTTATCATCAAGAGCGAGCGCCCGACGGTACATTTCCTCCGCTTCCTTCAGTTTTTTCTGGTCCGACAGCACGTTACCGAGATTGTAGTAGACATCGACATCCTTATCATCAAGAGCGAGCGCCCTACGGTACATTTCCTCGGCTTCCGTCAGTTTTTTCTGGTCCCACAGCACGTTACCGAGATTGTTGTAGCCATTCACAAATAAATCATCAAGAGCGAGAGCCCTACGGAACATTTCCTCAGCTTCCTTCAGTTTTTTCTGGTCCGACAGCACGTTACCGAGATTGTAGTAGGCATTGACATACTGATCATCAAGAGCGATCGCCCTACGGTACATTTCCTCCGCTTCGGTCAGTTTTTTCTGGTCATACAGCACGATACCGAGATTGTTGTAGGCATAGTCATAGGTTTCATAAAGAGCTATCGCACTCCGGAACTTTTCGACGGACTTTGTCTGTTTTTTCTGGTCATACAGCACGTTACCGAGATTGTAGTAGGCATTGACATACTTATCATCAAGAGCGATCGCCCTACGGTACATTTCCTCCGCTTCCGTCAGTTTTTTCTGGTCCCTCAGCACGTTACCGAGATTGTTGTAGGCATTGACATATTTATCATCAAGAGCGAGCGCCCGACGGTACATTTCCTCGGCTTCTGTCAGTTTTTTCTGGTCCCTCAGCACGTTACCGAGATTGTAGTAGGCATCGACATACTTATCATCAAGAGCGAGCGCCCGACGGTACATTTCCTCGGCTTCTGTCAGTTTTTTCTGGTCTCTCAGCACGATACCGAGACCGTTGTAGGCATAGACATCCTTATCATCAAGAGCGATCGCCCGACGGAACATTTCCTCCGCTTCTGTCAGTTTTTTCTGGTCCGCCAGCACGATACCGAGATTGTAGTAGGCATTGACATACTGATCATCAAGAGCGATCGCCCTACGGTACATTTCCTCGGCCTCCGTCAGTTTTTTCTGGTCAGACAGCACGTTACCGAGATTGTTGTAGACATCGACATACTTATCATCAAGAGCGATCGCCCTACGGTACATTTCCTCGGCCTCCGTCAGTTTTTTCTGTAAATATAGGACATTACCTATATTTTTGTAGGTTTCTGGAAGTTTTGGGTCGAGAGCGAGCGACTTTTGACAGAAAATCAGTGCTTCGTCTAACTTATTTTGACGGAATAGCGCGTCGCAGAGATTGCTAAAAGCCACAGCACTGTTAGGCTCAAGCTGAATAATTTGTCGCCAGATTCTTTCGGCTTCCGGGTATTTTTTTTGCGCTTGAGCGGTTTCACCCTGTTGCCATAACTGCTCCAGTGTTTGTGCCACTGTTGTCGGCGGCATGATCATCAATGCCAAAGTTAACACCCAAGCCAGCCGCATCACTTTCATAAGCTGATTAAAAATATTCTATCTATAGGTTAACAGATAGCAATGGAGTCAGGAACATTGCTGCATCTTAGTCGGTTAAGTAGGGTTTGCGGCAAAAAGTACGGGCGAAGCATTCGGATAGAAAATCTTCGGTTTTACCGATAGGTTATTGTCCGAATGCTTCGCCCCTACAGGACGCGGAACCATGAAGACGCAAGGTTTTGAACCACGATTCTCTCAAAATCTTGCACCTGTTTCGCGAAACAAGACCCTAAAACCCTTACTTCGTCTATATTTCACCATTATTCAGCTAATCCTAAGTATATCCATAACTTATACTTTTTAATAGCAGAACCGACTGAAGAGCAATATTTACCTATTCAGGTATTAGATACCCTAGCTAATCCATCTGCCAACATAACTTAGTTGGCTGCTGATAAACCTTTTTCAAAGTGTTAATATCCCGGCTAGAAATTGGGGGAATATCTCTAGTTTGAGCGAAATACATCACATCCGTCACTCATCTTAACAATCCCCAAATGCGACAAAACGAAGTGATTTTGAGATGGATTCATCAAACTATCCTAGAAAGCTGAAGATGTATCTGGACTTAAAGATAATTTTCCTCGCCAGCTAAACGTAAAACCTCAAGATAAAGACTTGAAGCAATTCTAAACTTAGCTTGACCTATTAAATTATCCATAACAGGTTTAATTTCAAAAATCAAACCTTGGCTTTTTGCTTCTAATAAAACGCCTAACAAACCAGTAATATTTAATCCTTCATTCAGAGCAATTTTTCTACCCAATTGCTCATCAATAATCAACAACTCGGCATCTAATTCAAGAGCAAGTGCTATTGCCTCAGCTTCCCCGCTATCTAAATTTTGTCCTTGCAAATGCTGAACTTTTCTCCAGTTAGTTACTGGACAAACAGTGATCCAATCTTGAGAAGGAATTGAACCTGCTTGCGGATAGATAGTTCCTACTTTTGCAATTTCATTAGCGACAGCATTAGGAATGGTAATTCTTCCATAAACCTCTCGAATGAGCATTAATTTATTAATAGCAGCTAGATTGGTTAGAGGCGAAGTATTACAAACAATTTTCATAATCTACCCAATCGTTTGAGAGTGTTTACATCTTCATGCAAATCCTCAATATCGTAATGAATATACATATCTTTACTAGCTAGAAGATGTTGAAATTCAATTAAATTGATTCCCAATAGATTGCTTGCCTTACCTATACTAATTCGCTTTTTCTCATACAACATCAAGACAACTTCTTGCAATAGTTCCTCTTCTGACAAACCAGAAGCTTGAAAAATCTCATCAGGAATGACAACGCTCATAATTAGGACAGATTAATTTGATTTATCTTTCTCCTTCTATTATAGTGCCGCTAAGTCCTCTGGTATTGCGCCCAAACCTTTGCAGACATGACAGACATAAACCAATATCCTCAGCGCGATTCAAGCTTGGCTAGAGGAAATAGAGGTTTAAGCGATGGTTAACCTTCTTTATCTCAGTCGGTTATACTAAGTATATCCATAACTTATAGCAGAACCGACTGAAGAGCAATATTTACTTATTCAGGCATTAGATACCCTAGCTGATCCATCTGCCAACCTAACTTAGTTGGCTGCTGATAAACCTTTTTTAAAGTGTTAATATCCCGGCTAGAAATCGGGGCAATATCTCTAGTTTGAGCGAAATACATCACGTCCGTCTCCAGGGGACTATGACCCCAAATTCCCAAAGCGTGACCTAATTCGTGCCGCGCTGCCGCTAAGGCCGACCGATCGGCTAAATTAGGACTAATCTGGATACTCATCCGATGAGTTAAGCGATTTTCCTTGACAAAAATCTCGTATTGTGTTATGGCAGAACGCACCCGGGGCAGTTCTAACTTACCCGTTTCGGCATTAAAACGGACTCCCGACGGCGGTAACTCCCGTTTAATGAGGATATCGGCCAATTCTGCCCGATTTACCAACTCCATCGGCAAATACTGCCCCCATTCAGCGATCGCCTGTTGTACCAAACTCAGCCAAGAACTGCGATCGCTGTGAACATAAATCTTCACGGGAAATTGCGACCAAATCAACGCCCCCACGGGACTGATTTCCACGGCATCAAAATAATCCCCGGACTGGTTTTGCTCTTGCCATTGGGCTAAATTAGCGGGTAAAGGATGGGTTTTTAACTCTGGTAGCGATCGACTGTCGGCGATCAAAGAATAGGAAAACAGCAAAAGACTCGCCAAGGCTGCGAGTCCTAGAAAAGAGAACCGACCTCTTAGCATTTAGCGATTTAACCAGCCGGCGCTCAGTACAATAGTTAGGGTGATAAATACCGTCCCCAACGCCCAAGTCACCTGATTTAAGGTTTTTTCCGCCGTTTTTGCGCTGGTAAAAATCTGTGATTGGCCGCCAATACCGCCAATACCGTCCCCTTTGGGACTGTGTAATAACACCAAAATCGCCAGAAAGGCCGCCGCCAGCGCCCAAATAATCTGTACTACCAGCACCACTGTCATGATTATTACTCTCTATTTTCCATTACAAAGTATAGCAGTTATCATCAGTTATCAGTTATCAGTTATCAGTTATCAGATGTAAGTTTTAAATTTTTATGGCTCTCTCGGAAATTGGCTGAAAAATGTTCATTATCTTACATTCAAAGATGCCCTACGCCCTTTCTTCGATAAGATTTGCTGATCAGCATAACTACAAGAGAGCGGTTTTTATTGGTCATTTTTCTGCTAATTAGGGCTTGCTGAATAATGGTGAAATATAGACGAGGTAAGGGTTGTAGGGTCTTGTTTCGCGAAACAGGTGCAAGATTTTGAGAGAATCGTGCTTCCAAACCTTGCGTCTTCATCGGCACGCGTCCTGTAGGGGCGAAGCATTCGGGCAATAACCTATCGGTGAAACCGGAGATTTTCTATCCGAATGCTTCGCCCGTACTTTTTGCCGCAAACCCTAATTAGCCAATTTTTTAATTATTTCCACTGATTACTGATTACTGATTACTGATCACTGTTAAAGCGAGATGCGGACGGGAGTGCGACTGGCTTTAATTTCCACTTCGGCCGGTTTAATCAGCGATCGCCCGGTCATTTCTACTGGGACGGGAATAGAGAGAATTTCCAGGATAGTGGGGGCAATATCGGCTAAACGACCATCATCCCGCAACTGCACATCGCCACCGTGGCCGGGTATTTTTCTTCCTTCCCCTTCAATTAAAATTAAAGGAACGGGATTAGTCGTGTGGGCCGTCCAAGGATTACCCGACTCATCCACCATCGTTTCGGCGTTACCGTGGTCGGCAGTGATTAACACTGTTCCCCCCAATTTATTGATGCTACTTAACAACTTAGCCAAGCATAGATCCACCGTTTCCACTGCTTTCATGGCCGCGTCTAAAATGCCCGTATGACCCACCATATCGGGGTTAGCGTAATTGACTACCACGAGACTATAGATCCCCTGTTCGATCGCCCCACAGACCGCTGCTGTCACCGCGGCTGCCGACATGGCCGGAGCTTGGTCATAGGTGGCGACTTTTGGACTAGGAATTAATTCGCGCACTTCTCCCTCAAAGGGTTTTTCTAACCCCCCATTAAAAAAGTAGGTGACGTGGGGATATTTTTCGGTTTCCGCACAACGAAACTGTTTTAATCCCTGTTGAGCGATCACCTGTCCTAAAATATTATTTAAATTCTGGGGAGCAAAAGCCACATCTACCGGTAATTTTGGATCGTATTGGGTAAAAGTGACAAAACTGAGGGGAGAAATTAAATCTCGATCGAAATCTTCAAAATCGGGCATAGTCAGGGCATAACATAACTGTCTAGCTCGATCGGGACGGAAATTATAGAATATCACCCCATCGCCCGCTTCGATCGCCCCGGGTGCAATTCTGGTGGGGGGAATAAATTCATCGGTAATATTTTGATCATAAAATGCCTGTAATACTTCCGTGATCGATCGCCCGTCGATACCTTGATCACTGGTCATCACGTTATAGGCTTTTTCCACCCGATCCCAACGGCGATCCCGATCCATGGCATAATAACGGCCACTGAGAGTCACCATGCGACCGAGACTGATTTTATTAATATGTTCTTGAATCCGTTTAATAGCGAGCATCCCGTCGGTGACATTAGTATCGCGACCATCGGTGATGACATGAATGCAGACATCGCTAATCCCTTGCACTTTCGCTAAGTCTAATAATCCCAGTAAGTGAGCGAGATGGGAATGGACTCCCCCCTCGGAGCATAAACCGATCAGGTGTAATTTGCTTTTTTTAGGGCTAATCTCGGCGCAGAGTTTTAATAAAGCCTGATTTTGTTGAATCGAACCATCTTTGATCGCATCGGAAATCCGTACTAGCTCCTGTGGTACAACTCGCCCCGCTCCGATATTGAGGTGGCCAACTTCCGAGTTACCCATCTGTCCTTCTGGTAGTCCCACATCCTTAGCGGAGGTGCGGATTAAGGTGTGGGGATAGACTTCCCAGAGACTATCCATAATCGGGGTTTTCGCCATTGCGATCGCATTATCCGACCTTTGCGGGCGATAACCCCAACCATCAAGGATAACCAGTACGACTGGGGATATAGGTGCGTGGGTCATGATATACAGTCCTAAATCAAGAGTGGATTTCCATGCACTAAGATAATATCATCGAAACTTCAATTGATCACCGGTGTCCAGGCGATCGACCCCCTAATGTCAGCAAATGATGGGTATGTCTCAAAAAAACGAAACAACTGCTTTAATAATCGCTCTTTTAGCCACTGCGGGCATTTTAGGTGGGGGTTACTTCTGGCTGCAAAGTCAATGTGCTGCGGGTCAAGAATTCTTTCTCTGTGGCAGCGGTAAAAGTCCGCAAAAATCCCCCACATCGGGAAGTGCCTCCTCTCCCCTACCCCCTCCCCCTTCCCCCCAGGGAGTGGTTAGTTTTGCCCCACCGACTTCTATCCCCAGTGGCACGACAATTCGCATTAACGGCTCCACCAGTATGGTACAGATTAATCAAGCCTTAAAAGCCGCTTTAACGGCCAAATTTCAGGGGGTAGAGGTATTGACAAATGCTCAAGGATCTGATAGAGGATTAGAGGAAGTGGCCCGGGGGGCGATCGATATTGCGGCGGTGTCACGACCTTTAACCGAGTCAGAACGCTCTCAGGGATTGGCTTCTAGTCCGATCGTTCGAGATGCGATCGCTGTTGTGGTGGGGGTAAAAAATCCCTTTGCGGGGGGGTTAACCACTGCCCAAGTTAAAGATATTTTTAGCGGAAAAATCACCTCTTGGTCCGAGGTGGGAGGTTCTGCTGCTACTATTCAAGTGATTAATCGTCCTCCTATTAGTGGCACTTATCAAAGTTTTCGTCAGGAAGTGCTGCAAGGGGGAGAATTTGGTACGGGAACTAATTTTAAAATGATGGATAGGGATGCCACCACCCCAATTTTGCGAGTTTTAGGACTGAATGGCATTAGTTACGCAACCTATAGCCAAATTGCCGACCAAAAAACCGTCAGGGCGCTCGCTGTGGACGGAATTTCAGCCAGTGAACCTAATTATCCCTGGCAGCGTACCCTTTACTACGTTTACAAAGAACCTGCTAGTGAAGCGGTCAAAGCTTTTATGGGTTTTGTGACCTCTAGTGATGGTCAGGAAGCGATTTTTCGGGCCAATGAAGACCTACAAAAGTAGTTAGCGAGAATATCCGAAAATCTGGGAAATTTTACGTCTTGCATGACTAGGGTGAGCATTGCCTATTTTACCGTGGAGACGGGGAGGCATTGAGAATGGTTAGTTGAACACCATTATCTTTTTCATAAACGATCGCCACGGGAATGGTCAACCGGGAATCTTTTTTCGGTAAGGCGGGGAAAATATAGGCATAACCGTCTTGTTTGAGGAGAAGTCGCCAAACTCTGGGTTTGTTAGAATTGCTCAGGTCGGTGAGTTCTTGACCGAGGAGGAGATCGTAGGCTTTGCGATCGCCGATGATCCGCAAGTCAGTTGGGTTATCGAGGGGGTTATCGAGTTTGCGTCCTAAAGCGGCATTTTTGGACATCAGAAGGGTGACGACGGGCAGTGAAGAGGTTTCGTTGACGGCATCTTTCCAAGCATCGGCTTGGGCTTGCCAACGGGCCAGCCAAAAGAGGGCGGTGAGGATAAAGAGGACGATAATTAGCTCATTCAGCAGAGAGGCGAAAAAGTTAAGAATCTTTGTCTGGGCTTCATTGAAAGTAAAGGGCAATCTTCGCAGGTATTTACTGCCCCATTTTTGGCCCCAGTGCAGGGTGACGAGAATAGCTAAGACTGTCACACCCAAAACGAGAATGGTTCTCAGGAAGGCGAGGGGTTCCCCGAAAAAGGTTTGGAAGGCGGCAAGATAAAAGGATTCGCCGGGTAGGTTAAGGGTAGTGACTTCGAGTTGAAAGAAGCTGAAGTAAGTCCAGCGATAAGTCCATCCGGTAAAGTACAGGCCGGCGGCTAACAAAGCCAGCACACCGAGGAGTTTGCCGAGGGGATTGTATTCGGGGGTGGTCTGGGGTTCAGCCATGACAAACAGCCTAGTTGTGAGCGCAGAAAAGAGGTGTTAGGATTCTATCATCTCTTAATTTATCTGGATATTGAGGGGTTAATCCGGTGAAGAAGACTATTTTGCAGGGGAGTGTTCTGGCTTTACTATTGCTGGGGGTGGCCAGTGAGGGGCATTGGGCCGGGTGGCAGGGTTCCGCGCGGAGTCAGGGAACAGTTTTAGAAGTGGCGGTGCCGGATAAGGCGACGGTGACGAGGAAACAGGGGGCTTCTCTGACGGGTCAATTAACAGCTTTTAATCAAACAAGTTTGACGCTTTCGGCTGAGGGTTATTCGGAAAAGGTTCCGTTGACACAAGTTAAGGCGATCGCTTTTGAGGGTGATGTCTGGATTACAGGAAAGCCTCTGCCGACTAAGTTCCGAGGAAATAAAATATTGCCAGATTTGCCCATTCCGGCCTTGAAGCTAGGAAATTCTCCCAGAAAAGCGACGATCGCTCTAGCCACGATGAGTCCTCAAGGGCGAGAACGATTGTTAGAAGACACCCAGAATAAACCCCACGGAGTGAAAAAGATTCTCTTGAACTCGTCGGCAAAAATGACGATTCACATTGGAGAGATCGAGTAAATTGCCATTGAGTTTAAAAATCGCTGAGTTTGTTCTATGTTGCCTCTGAAACCGATCGCTCTTATCTCTGTTGCTACTGGTTTAGCCGTAATAGCTTTTGCGGGGTTTGCTACTAATACGACCCCCAAAACCGTCATTTTGGCGAAGGATGGGGGTTTAAGCTCGCCATCTCTGCAAGGGCAATTGAAGGGGATCGATCCTCAATTAGTGGCGCAAAAACAACCCAAAGTGGCTTTGGTGATTGGCAATGCGAACTATGAGGAAGGCGCATTATCTAACCCTGTTAATGATGCAACGGATATCGCCAAGGCGTTAGGGGAGTTGGGTTTTGAGGTGAAGTTGTTGCAAAATCAGGATTTGCGATCGATGGAAAATGCGATCAACGATTTCAGCCGACAATTGCGTAAGGGTGGCGTGGGTGTTTTTTATTATGCAGGACATGGGGTACAGGTACAGGGAGAAAATTATTTAATTCCCCTCAAGGCACAACTCCTGAATGAGAAAGATGCCCGTTATGAGGCGGTCGCATTGGGTAAGGTGCTGAATGCAATGGAAGAAGCGAGAAATCAGGTCAATATTATTATTATTGATGCCTGTCGGGATAATCCGTTTTATCGGCGGTGGCGATCGAGTCGTCGGGGTAGCAATGTTCGGGGATTGACGGCTGTTTCTCCTCCCAGTGGCATTATTATTGCCTACGCAACGAGGGAAGGAAATACGGCGGCAGATGGGGTAGGACAGCGCAATTCTCCCTTTACGTCGGCATTACTGGAAAATATCAAGAAACCTAATATAGATGTGCAGTTGATGTTTCGGCGGGTCAGCACATCAGTTAAGGAAAAAACAAACGCAGTCCAACAACCTTGGACAGAAGGGAATTTAGAAGGGGATGAGTTTTATCTCAATCCACAGCAAACTGTTGTAGTATCGCCTCCTCCGTTCAGTCCTCCCCCTGTTACCCCATCGCCCGTGGTCACGCCACAACCAACACCACCCACCCAACCGCAATCGACTCTCATCTCCTCAACCACCGGCGTGGACTATACCCCCCTACGGGAACTTCTACAACAGAAGAAATGGAAGGAAGCAGACGACATAACTTTTAAGTTAATGTTAGCGTCAGCCAAGTATCAAAATCCAGATTGGAAAAATAGGGACTGGTTGGATGAAAAGGATATTAATAGTTTTGCTTGTGAGGACTTAAAATTTATTGATCGGCTTTGGTCTGAGTACAGTAATAATCAATTAGGACTGTCGGCGCAATTAAAGTTTTGGAATGATGCTAAAAATAATTCAACAACTATCATTGAAGCTTATGGTCAATTTGCTCAATGGGTTCAATGGATACCACCATCTAGTCCCAGTTCTGGCAGTAGCTATATATCGAGTGATGATATTAAATATGCTAATCCACCTCAAGGACATCTTCCGGTACAAATAACTTATCCTTTAGGAGAGGGTTGGTCAGATGGAGGAAGCAATACGAATCGGCACTTGCTATATTCACGCTTTGCAGATTGCCGAAAGAAAGGTAATTAATATCAAGAACTGCTTAGATGTTTTTAGATATTGTTTAACATCTTATTCCTCTACTTCCATCGGGTGCAATGGCACCGCCGCACCTTTGAGTACCATTCAAAATTACACCACTCATATCAGCCCCAGTAAAGTTGGCATCCCATATATCGGCATTAGCTAAACTCGCTCCCGTCAAATTAGCATCCATGAATTTTACACCACCCAAATCAGCACTATTTAGCTTGGCATTCTTGAGATTAGCCCCAATGAGGTTAGCAGAACCTAGGTTAGCACCTGTTAAAATTGCCCCTTCCAAATCAGCTTGTAGTAAATTACTTTCTCTTAAATTGGCACTTCTTAAATTAGCACCTTTCAAGTTGGCATTCTTTAAGTTCAACTTGCTTAAATCTGCCCCACTGAGATCGCAACCCGGACATTGTTTTGTCTTTTTTAGTTTTGCTACATGATCGGGGTTTTCTGCATAAATAGGGGTGGTTAACCCAATAAAGCTAAAGATAATGGCAACAGTTAAGGTTTTGAGCCTGATTTCCGCTAACATTTTGTCCACGATTGAAGATGAATAGTCCTTATCTTAGCTTTATCCTGTAAAAATGTCAAAACATTAAAGGGTATTCCACTGGGGGCATCCCACTATCACACTTTTTTAGTGCGTGTTTATATTCAAGAGTTTGGACAGTCCTGTGTCAGTGAATTGTAGCGTATAAGGCGTGTCGCAGTTTTTTCAAACTCCGATCCTACATCGTTTCCACACGAGGTTATCAGGGGTTCCGCGATTCGATACCTGTCACCGTCACCCCAGGAGGGTAAATGCCATTTTCCCCTACATAATCTATGGTTTATAATTACGATAGATATTAACCAGCGCAAGTTAGGAGTAAATACTTGTCAAAAAAGAAATTTCGTAAATCTGTTGAAAGCATTCGTTATCAAATTCTGATCCATCATCAAAAAATTGCCAATGAGGAACAAAAAGAATCCCCCGATGAAAACTTAATTAATTACTGAGAAAGAGAAATTAAAGGTTTAGAAAAAAGTTTATCTAGAGCAGAAAAGCGATTAAACAGAGGAAAATAAGCAATGATTTCAAACACTGAAAAACCCTTGAAAGTCAACTCTACCTTGGCCACTCTATTATCTGAATTAGGTGAAGAATGCGAGGCGGTTTTATTCTTACTAAGTCAGCTTAAATTACCAAGCCTAACTGATGACCAAAAAGGGGATATTTTGGCAGAATTAATAGGCTCAATTACTCACTTGCACGTTCATACCGAAAATTTATCTGATTTAATTGGGGATGAAATTTTAGCTTTGCCAGATGATCAATAATGTTATGATGATTCTTTGTTCTCTGGTTCAGTAGTAGTAGGTTGGATTGAGGCACGAAACCCAACACAAAGCCTATAATTGTTGGGTTTCACTCTGTTCAACCCAACCTACACAACTTATCAAGTCAAACAAATTCGTAATCTAATTTTAAAATATAAATTAGGAGGGAAAGATGAAAATTCGCTATGAATTAATTATTTATTGGAGTGAGGAAGATCGAGCTTTTATTGTTGAAGTTCCAGAATTAGCAGGATGTATGGCAGATGGAGAAACCTATCAAGAAGCTGTACAAAATGCTGAACTTGTTATTCAAGAATGGATTGAAAGTGCCAAACAACTAGAACGAATCATTCCTGAACCAAAAGGACGACTATTATTTACCTAATGATGAAGTTTCTCTGATTGTTTCCCCATTCCCCCTTGTCAGGCTGCAACAATAAATGATAATTTCCTCCCAGAGGTTTGAACACAATAAAACCGTCTCCTATCTGCATCGCCGCTAATCGTTTTGAAGTAACCAAAACAACCAGTAAAGTTGTCGCCAGATCATTAATGTCTAACTGTTCTTTTTCGGCTTCTTCTTGGAGAGTTTGCTGAACATAAGCCAACATTTGCCAGAATATTTCCTTTAATTCGGCTTCAGTTTCAGTTGCCGCAAATGCTGTTTTTTAGAGATTTTCCTCTAAAAAATGCAGCGCTGCTTCAACTGTTATTTTCGCACCCAAATCCGAATGTTTGGCACTACCGGCCCCATCAGCCACGGCTCCAATCAAAACATCCTGACCCAATAATTTATAATCAAGGTTTTGATCCCATCATTGAGAGCCTTAATCGGTTCCCCTGACATTGAACCAGAGGTATCTAGTAGTAGTACCACAGGACAGCGATTTTCCTGATTTTCGACAAATTCAGCCACACCAATCGGCATTTTTTTCAAGCCTCCTAATTTTTTGAACTGGGGGAACTATGGGAGTTGTAGCAATTGGGATTATCTACTTTTTGTCCTATTATATTATCCCTGCCAGTCCCATCAGAGGCTCTCTTATTCTTTGTGTGATAAGTTTAATTGATATAGGAGCGATCGATCTTTGTGTTCTCTGTGTCTGGAGTGGTTCGTTCCACTCACCCACTAGCAGTACCGTATCTTAGAATACATTTTAACCACAGAACCCATCAGAAAAGATATCTTTCCCTTAAGCTGAACGCGGGATTTGATTTTTGACTATTAGTCGCAGGGTTTGTTGCAATTCCTCGCGACTGTGAATTTCCTCCAGACGGTGAACCGGAACACCTCGATCGAAGAGAATTAAAGTAGGCAGACTACGCAGACGAAAACTATTAGCTAATTTAAAATTATTATCGGCATTGACACCGACTAATTGAATCGCATCTTGACACTCATTTTGCCAAGAAAAGAGGGTGGGTTGGATTAAACGACATAAACCACACCAAGGCGCCCAAAAATACACGAGAACCGGACGAGAAGACTCTAAAACTAGCTTAGGGAAGCTCTTTTCGTTGACAGATAATATCATGTCTAAACGTATTTTATGAAAACTTTATTTTGATATAGAAGCCATTCTACACCAATCGGGATCAACAGGAAAGGAGTTGGGAGCAAAATCACCAATAAATTTTACTTGTTGCTTGCATTAGCCAAGGATGCGCCCACCAGAGGAGTAGAATAAACCCTGTTACTCCTAGATAGGCAGGACGAAGGAATTCTTGCCATTTTAGACTTTGCCGACCATCGATAATCGCTAAAAAGGGAACCACTGAGGTGCGTTCTTTGACCTTTAAAAATGCCTCTCCGTAACGGTCTTCTAACCGGCGATCGCCATGCCAGACGGCAAAAAGATGATGAGCAATTAAACCTAGGGAAGTTAATAGGGTAAAGCTTGTCCCTAACCAGAGGGTGTGACCAATACACCAGATCACCTGTCCTACCATCTGGGGATGACGGGTAACGCGCAGAATGCCGGTTTCATAGAGATGAACCTGGGGTTTTTGGATAGCGGCGATCTCCAGCAGGTTAAAGGTGGCAGGATAGAGAAAGAAAAAAGAAATGGCCGAAAGTATCCAAACTAGGGTTTTTACTCCGGTTACTCCCTGTACTTGCCAGAGAAGCAAACCATCATAACGATGATTGAAGAAATAAACTACTAAAATTACTGCTAGAGGAATACTCACAAGGGCAAATAATACCCGATACAGTCGCGCACCGATGATAGCTTCTCCCCGCATTCGTAAACTGGCTAATCCGCTATGGGCAACAGCAAAACCCAATAATAAACCTAACATGATCCAATGACTAGCGAATGCCACTTTTACCCTCTTGATTGACTAAATTTTTCTCCCAATTCTATTTTAAAGATTGATGGTTAATTTTCAGCCTCTTTTTTTTGTGTTGCCAGTATCGGGGATTCGGGGCAAAATAAAACTATGCTTCCCCAAAGCGACTCCCAAGAATATACCCAGGGAACTATCTAATTTTGCAACTTTTTAGGTAATATGTCTTATCCCCAAAAGCGATTTGTGATGGTCTGTCAGCATTCTTCCTGTTTGGTGCAGGGTGCGTCCGAGCTTCTTTTAGCTTGGCAAACGGCAGCTCTCCCAGAAGATGTCATCGTTATGACCAGTGGTTGTCAAGGACAGTGTAGCACTAGCCCCACGGTGAGAATTATTCCCGAAGAAACTTGGTACTGTCGTGTTAAACCAGAGGATGTCAATCAGATTGTCGAGGAACATTTAAAAAACGGTCAACCGGTCGAGCGTTTACTCCATCCACGCATTCACGCTCAATAGCAGTAAGCTCGGTAATCAATTTTTAAGTGATGCTTCGCAATAGTCTTTTGCTCCTAGGTTAACCCCTGTGAGTACCTGTGATTTCAATCCAGAGACTTAATTCTCGGATAATACATTTGTTTTAAGTAGGTAGGCGTTAAAAATTATCAGACACCCCCCTTATCAAGCTGTCCTTTAGTCACATCTTTCTTAACATTTCAAACCTTTGTAGCACAAGGCTTTCAAGACTCGGTTAACAATTTGTAATATTCCTTGTTGACACCCTTACTGACAAAGAAAAAACTGAAATCAAGTCAGGATAAGGGT
>NZ_JAPZSS010000068.1:0-3000 GCF_027532015.1 Microcystis sp. LE19-131.1A
AGAAAAACTTGATTAATAATGTACAGGATTAATTCTACTACAAAATTGGAAGGAGGGGGCAACCATCGATCCCTACCTCCCACACTCCGAGAATGATTATTATTCTTGAGAATGAATAGTTTATTTTTTGGAAGTCCCCTAACCTTTGATGCCGTAAGGCGTTGATCACTCTGTTTGCCAGATAAATCCATATCGTAAAGTAAAGCAGTGTACTAACCTTTGATGCCGTAAGGCGTTGATCACAATTTTTGTCCCATCTGGTTTTGTGGCTTCGATTGTGTGTACTAACCTTTGATGCCGTAAGGCGTTGATCACATTACCCGCAACTCGCAAGGCATCTATAGGATTTCGTGTACTAACCTTTGATGCCGTAAGGCGTTGATCACGTAAGCGCAGCCGACACTTGCTGACTAATGAAGAGTGTACTAACCTTTGATGCCGTAAGGCGTTGATCACATCAATTAATTGGCAACCAACAAAAATGTAATTACTGTGTACTAACCTTTGATGCCGTAAGGCGTTGATCACAAGGGTATCAGGTAGAACGTAACGATGGGACAGTGGTGTACTAACCTTTGATGCCGTAAGGCGTTGATCACAGAGGCTAGTCGCAAAAGTATTTCAATCTTTTCTAGTGTACTAACCTTTGATGCCGTAAGGCGTTGATCACAAAGACACCCTACTGAACTGTTTCAGCTAAAATAGAGCAATAAATTTGAGCTTAAAGTCTTAGATTATAGAATTTATAGCATTTTTCTAATACACCAAATTAGCTGAAACAATCCACTACAAGAAATTAAGTTTATTACCCCTTCAGTGTGATAAAGTGGGAAGCGGAGATAGACGATAGAGTTGCTCATTTGTAGGGGCTGACCGATGAGGAAATAAAGATTATTAGGGGGGAGTAAATCATGAGTACAGAAGAGGAAATTCTCAATCAAATAGCAAACTTCACTTCCACGGAATGGAATATGTGGAAAAAACAACAAGAACAGAAATCATTACACAGGTTGTCTTTTCCAGGCTTCCATCGATTTTCAAATAAAAACTTTCAATATTTTGATTTCTCTAAAATAGATTTTCCTTCTAATGAAATATGGAACTGTGATTTCAGTAACACTAATTTAATTGAAGCCACCTTAAAATCTACTAAAATTTATCAAACCGATTTTACAGGTGCTGACTTAAGTAAAACAGACTTATCTAGTTCGGAATTGACTGATGTTAATCTAAGTCATACGGATTTAACTGATGTTGATATAACCTATGTTAAGTTTACTAAAGTAAAATTCAATCAATGTGTAATTAACCCAAAAAAAGTAAATTTTAGTGAAACATTAAAAACTGAATTTAAAGATATAGAATGTGATTTTGTTTATTTAAACAAATCAAAACCCGAAAGATATCCTCCTAGTGGATATTTTGTTGCGGGAGAATTTGAAAAATTTATTAAAGGAGAAATAGACATGGATAATCCTCAAACAAACAGAAAACTTTTAGATGGTTCAGGTGATCACTTTCGTTCAGAGCTTAATATTGTTAATACCGATGCTGAACGCAATCAACTCCAGAATGAAGTTAATTTTCTGAGAAAACGGTTAGAGTCTATGGAATTGCAAGAAAAAATTTACAATCACACAAGAGTAAAGCCACGACTTGAGATTATTTTGCCCATTTGTATTGTTTCTATTGTATTTCTGGTATTTTCTTCTATCTTAATCAATAAAGTTGACAAACAAAAAATTGAGGTATCTGTCAATTATGACGTGGGAATAATTATGGGGGGATTATTAACTGGTTCAGCTGCTTTAATTGCAGCATTATCTTATGCAAAACGGAATCATACATCCAATCAAAATAATAGAGAATAGGCTAATCGGGCAAAATGCTCATCCCCGACTACATCGACAACTCCACCCACACCCTGGCAACCCTCCTCAATCAGTTGCTTGAGGATAACAACCAGCACATCCTGGACCGAGTGTGTCAAGAATGGTTCACACCAGAATAGCGAGATAGAGCGATAATAAGGAAGTAGTCTGACCGGCCAAGAATGTATGCAGTCCCCCGACGCGGCGATCAAGGAGTTCTTGAATCTGTTTTAATAGCTTCCGTGTAGAGTAGGTTAAAAATGCAACAACCATCGGGTCCGGCATGGCCAGTAAACGATCGCTTTTTAGAACTCCGTTGTCGCTGGATGACCCTGATCGGGGAACATCTGCAAGACGATCGAGGACAACTATTAGAGTATTGGCGGGTTGAAAAAGCCGATTCCGTTATCGTTCTGCCCGTTCAAAACTCGATGATACTGCTGCCCGCTCCCAGTTATCGCCCCGGACTGGGACAAATAACCCTTGATTTCCCCGGTGGTCGGATTTCCGAGGGGCAAGACCATCACGAGGCGGCGTTGATGACTCTAAAACGAGAATTAGGAATTGAAGCAACGGCAATGACCCGATTAATTCCCCTAAACAGCGAGGGTTGGGCGGTCAATAGCTCCTTTTCCAATCAGAAACTCTACGGTTTTATCGCCGATATCGACGGCGACCTATCTACCGGCGAAGTATTGACCTATCCCGCTAATTCGATTGGAGTCAGCGATTTGTTGAAGTCCCTCACCTGCTTACAATGCCGCGCCGTCCTGCTGGAATGGTGGTTAAATCAAACCGAATGATAGTTAGTACAAACCTATCCCCTAGTAAAAGTTAGATACGGTGGCGATCGAGTTATCGGGTTCCATCGATGGAAGAAAGTTATAGTACAAATTTATCCCCTAGTAAAGGTTAGATACGGTGGCGGGAACGATTGAGGGATTAGACGCTCTAACGGATCGACACCATAGCGATCGAAGGTCATGTCATCACCCGCATTTCTCACAAATTGAGTTGGGAAGCTGATTTGGATGCAGAAAATTGCGGTTATTTGTAAATCAGAAAGAATTCTCAAATTGGGAAACAAGAATCTGACTAAACTAGCCAAAAAGCTGGCAAAAAATTGGCT
>NZ_JAPZSS010000056.1:0-8422 GCF_027532015.1 Microcystis sp. LE19-131.1A
TTAGAGAAGATGCAAGGGTGATGCAAGGGTGATGCAAGGGTTTTAAGAGATTCTAGCAGATTTAAGTGCATTTGGGAAGCTCTCAATCAAGCTAAAAGCCCTTTCCTGTAAGGTTTTTACCATTATTCAGCAAACCCTAATTACTATTTTCTTCAGGAGGAGAAGGTGATAAAACAGGAGGAGCAATCGGTTCAATTTTATCCTCATTAACCGGGGGATTAATCACCTCTGGAACAGGAGAAGGCGAAGGCGAAGGCGAAGGCGAAGGGGAAGGAAGGGGAGAAACTTGAGGACTCGGATCTGTTTCAGGAAGAGGAACAGGAATAGGAATTACTTCTTCTGGGGTGGGACTAGGAGTTAATTCTGGAGTCACTTCTGGACTAGGAATCACCTCTGGGGTAGGAGTGGGGGATGGGGTAGGAGTTGGGGAATAAATGGGAGTCCGTCGGCGAGAAGGTCGTCGGATAGGGGGAAAATCTTGGGAGGGAGGAGGAATGATTTCAGGACTAGGAGAAGGTTCGAGGGTTGGTGATGGTTTGATTTCCTCATTTTTGGGTAAAAGAGCCATAAATCCCCGATATCCCAGGGCAAAAGCTCCAATTGTCACCGCAAAAATCAGCAAAATCCGCAGCCAAGGATTCTTTTTTTCCCCGGAATTGGGTTGAATAACCACAGTGGGGGAGACGGTTGGTTTTTGGGGTGTAGAGGACTTTAATCGGGGACTATGGGGAGAAACCGCGATAGTTGGTTGGGTGGACAAATCCGGGGATATTTCTGCCAAAGCTGCTAACATTTCCCTGGCAGTAGCAAACCGATCCCGGGGATGAAAACGGATCGCTCGATCGATTACCATAGCTAAATTAGGATTAACATTTTCTGCCTCCTGTCGCCAGAGAATTTCCCCCGTGCGCGAGTCAGTTTCTAGATATTGGGGAGTTTTTCCCGTTAATAAAAAAATCGCCGTTAAGCCTAAGCTATAAAGGTCACTAGAAAAGACCGGTCTCCCGGCAGCCTGTTCCGAAGCCATATAACCGGGGGTGCCAAGGGCGATCGAATAGGCACTTTTTCCCGTAGGATCGAGTAAGGTGGCCACTGCCTCTTTCATTACCCCAAAATCGATTAAAACGGGCAAATTATCACTATTTCTTAAGATAATATTATCGGGTTTCACATCCCGGTGAATAATGCGGCGACTGTGAATAAAATCAAGAACAGGCAGCAAATTCTCTAAAATCGTCCGCACTGCTGAGGAAGATAAATTTCCCTGTCGTTGCTGTTTTTGGGTTAGTGTCTCCCCTTCAATCCATTCCTGCACCAGATAGAAATGATTATCTTGGGCAAAATAACCGTATAAACGGGGTATTTGGCGATTTTGCTCTCCCAATTCCTCTAAAACGCTTGCTTCTTTCTGAAAACGTTCTTTTAACCATTCTGGCATCTCCTCACTTTGAATAGCCGGCTGCAATTTTTTAATCACACAGCGCCGTTGAGAAGGCATATTCGTATCGATGGCGATATAAGTTTCCCCAAATCCCCCCCTAGCAAGGGTGCTAACAATTTGGTAGCGATTGTTTAAAAGCACTAGATTCATTACCCTGAGAGTGCAAGCGTGGTCATAAATTGTTCCTAGACTAACATTCTTTCGTTAAGGAAAAAGTCAAGGGAAAAACTAGAGTCAAGTCTAAGGAATCCAGCGACGGATTTTCGTCCACAAAGGTGCATTATCTTGACTACTCATCTCCTGAAAACCTTGATAACAATCGTAGGCGCGATTAAGATGGGCGGTGATTTCTGTAGCATTGGGATGGGAATTGCGATCGGGATGCCAATAACACAAGAGAGTTTTATAATTGTTCTCAATCCGGCTAGTCGTGGTAAAAGGAGTAATCCCCAAAACTCGCCACCAAACGGGATTAGCCGACTCTATAATCATCACGGCCAAGGAACGGGGCGAAGGATAGAGAATTTGGGCGATTAATGACCAATCTGACCCATAACACCGCCGATAAACTGCTTTAACCCGCTCTTTTCCCAACTGTTGACAAGCTTGTAAATGCCATTGACGAAAATCCCTCCGCATCTGCTGATGAGTTCGCAAATCTCGCTGGGCAAATCTGCCCTCAGCTAGTTTATTAGTCCCGATAGTGTTAAAGTTACCATGAGCGATCGCTTTTAGATCCCAGTAAAGATGATAAAAAGGATCTTGACCCAAGGCGAGACTTTCCAGAATTTCCTTAGCGTAACCTCTAGCTGGATTTAATCGCAATAATTCCCGTAATTCCCGACAAAACTGCTCATTTTCGGGCATACCGCGCCATTGCCAATAATTAACATCCGGTTTTGCCAGAGACTGCCTATATATACTACGCCACACCTGGGGAACAGTACAGGCGATCGGGGTAGCCAAGGGAGTAGCCAGGGGATAAAATTGACCCTTTAAAGAGCTTTCAGGAGCATCTTCTAGTAAACAAGCAAGATGATAGGCGGGATGACTACGGGGCTTTTTTTGGGGGCTAATAAACCAAAAAGCCGTTAAAATGAGAATTAGGTACAAGAGTAGAGAAAGAATTTGCTCCGCCATCGCAACTTTTAGTTAGTCTGCTCAGTTACCCGAAGAATTATAATTGGTGCTATGGTCGCTGAAAAGTTCTTTGTATCTCGGCTGATTGTCAGAAATCCACAAAACGGGGTGATATGCCGAAAGTTTCCCCACATCCTTACTCCGGTTATTCGGAAAGTTTCTTTATAATTAATAGTTGGATGGCTTAGGTTATCGGTTGGGGCATACTTGAAGAGTGTCTGTTCGAGTTCAAAAATTAAAGTGATCAGCACACCTGGAGCAATATGCGGCAATCAGAATCAAAAATTGCGCTGCTGATTGATGCAGACAACGCCCCTGCATCAAAAATTGAGGCGATCATCTCTGAAATTGCAAAGTATGGAGTTGCCAATATTCGTAAGGCTTACGGAAACTGGAAAAGTCCTGCGCTGAAAGCCTGGGAGGAGTGTTTGCATGAATACGCTATTCGCCCCGTCCAACAGTTCGACTATACGAAGGGCAAAAATGCTACTGATGCTGCAATGATTATTGATGCAATGGATTTGCTGTATACACAACAGTTGGATGCTTTTGCAATCGTGTCGAGCGATTGTGACTTTACTCCTTTAGTGATGCGAATTTTGACAAATGGCTTAAAAGTCTATGGATTTGGCGAGAAGAAAACACCATTGCCTTTTGTTTATGCGTGTTCAACATTTTTATACCTAGAAACTATTGATCAAGCAGTAAATTCTGAGGAGACTTCCAAAGTTTCTGCAAGTGTGAAGAAAACTGGTAAAGAGTTGAAGCAAGACACCAAATTAATCAGTTTATTGAGGGGCGCTGTTTCTAGCACTCTAGACGATGATGGTTGGTCGAATTTGGCAGAGATTGGCGGACACATAGCAAATCAGACATCTTTTGACCCACGCAACTACGGATATGCAAAGTTGAGTGGCCTGTTCGAGGCTATTGACTTATTCGAGATTCAGCGAAAAAATAAGGCAGTCTTCGTGAGGAGCAAGCAAAAGAATGGCACTACTCCAAAAACGTAGTGCAGATCTAGTAGGATGCGTTCCCTCATGCGAGTCCTACCGCTACAGCGATCGATTTTGGGGAACACACCATGGTCATTGATTCAAGTAAATGATAATAAGCTAAAAACGTCTAGGCACAGGGACGGACGGGAGTGCGATCGGATATAGACAAATATGGGGGCATTTTACCTTACTTTTTGGAGCCGTGATCTGTGGGCAATATGACATGATTAATAGAAGAAACAGGGAGTAAAGAGCATGACTACCTATCAAGATGTTCGCCGGCAAGTTGAGAATCTCACCCCAGACGAGCAACTTCGCTTGTTAAAAGAGTTAGCTGTAATGGTACGTCGCCCTATGCTTGTTAAGCCCAAGCATAGCATTATGGAACTAGAAGGACTAGGAAAAGAAATCTGGAATGGACTTGATGCTCAAGAGTACGTTAATCAGGAACGTGCCTCATGGAATGGCTGATGCAACTACAAGGTCAAGTTGTGGGTTTGGATACCGCGCCACTCATTTACCTGATCGAGCAAAATCAGGTATATTTAGGGCTTGTGCGTGCCTTTTTTGGGGCGCTAAGTCGAGGCGAGTTTCAAGTTGTTACCTCTACGTTGACGCTGACGGAAGTTTTGGTGCATCCATTACGCTCAGGTAATGTAGAACTTGCCTGCCAGTATCGTCATATTCTTCTCGATCAAGAAAACTTAATTACAGTACCTATTTCTGTTGAGATTGCCGAAGTTGCCGCCCAGTTAAGAGCAAGACAAAACTTGCGAACTCCAGACGCAATCCAGATTGCCACTGCTATGGGAGAAGGTGCTATGTTTTTCTTGACCAATGATGCCCGTTTAGCTGCTGTCCCAGATTTAAAAGTTTTGGTTTTGGATGCTCTGTAACAGTACACCAATCTGGTAGCGTGCGTTCCTTAAACATTGATTTAAGCAAATGATAATAAGCTAAAAACATCTATGCACAGCGACGAGAGTGCGATCGCTTATGATGGGGTTGTAAATTTTTGTTACGAAGTGCAGATATGGTAGGGTGCGTTCCCTAATGCGAGTCCTACCGCTGGAGCGATCGATTTTCAGGAACCCCAACATCCTCACCTATTACCATGAAAGGGTATAATAAGTTTACTTAAGGTCATCAAAGAGGTAACAAAACCTTAATGGAAAGTCGTATCCATATCCATCCAGATATTTGTAATGGAAGACCTGTTATAGCTGGAACCCGAATTCCGGTGCAAACAGTTATGGAATTTTTAGGAGCAGGGGATTCTATTGAAGAAGTCCTTGAATAATATCCTTCTCTGAATCGAGAAGATATTTATGCCTGTATGCAATTTGCAGCAAGATTGATGGCGAATCACTATGAAGTCAGAAAAATTGCATGAATGGTTTTTTCTTTGATGAAAATTTACCAGCTAAAATCCTCTTCACTCCATCTTTACCGATCATTTTTAGGGAGAAGTCCAAGGGATACGGAAATTTGGCAATATGCAAAGGATAAAAAACTGGTTATTGTTACGAAAGATACAGACTTTTCCGATCAACTAATGCTTAATTTTTTTTGCACCCAAAGTAGTACATCTCCGTTTTGGCAATATACGAAAACGAGAATTTCATCAGTTTTTAGCTCGTATTTGGCCAGAAGTTGAAGCTTTGGTTATTGAACATAAATTAGTTAATGTCTATTTAGATAGAATTGAAGCATTTAGATAATTTTTCCTAACATTCATTGCGATATCGCTAAGGTGGGTAATGCCTGCCTTACTCTAGGGAAAGTCCAGTAATAATATCTTCTGGGGGAATCCCAGCCTGAATTAAATTGGTTGTTAATCCTTCTTCAAGATTATCATCTTCAATGACAATTTTATTTTTCAATAAACGAGCGTGAAATAAAATTGTGTTAGTCCATGCTTCTTTTTCCCAACCAGTCATAATTATTAAAAAGTTGCCTGATTCTGGATCACAAACTGGGGTAATTTTAAGGGTTTGTAATCGAGGTTGCATCGCAGACTCTTTTCTGATAACTTGAGTCAGAATATCGGCATAGTTTACTGTGTTATCCATTCGCAAATTATCTCCTTTTGAGGATTATAAATAATTAAATTGATTCTATTACGTTTAATAACCAGTTGGAAAATAGCTTTTTTGAAGTGTTTTAAATAAACCGCTTGACTAATGCCCAAAAAAAGTTTTCTTTCAGGTTCTTGTGAATCTAAAGCCCATTGGTATAATTGAAGTTGTCCTATTGTTTTTTCTAATTCACTGATAACTGAAGGCGTATCAAAGTCTTTGATTTCTACGGCAATTTTACGATCTTCTTTTTCCGCAGCAAAAAACTTTTCTGCTCCTAAATCAGCTTTAAGCAAGGTTTTTTCTAAGGTTAGAATTAAAGGATCATCAGTGATTTTCCAACCCTCTTTTTCTAAAGTATGACGTAATGATAAATGTAGATCGTCTCGTCTGGACATCCTTATAAACCCTGCTTAAGAGGTTCGATTTCTATTCTACTACAGTTCGCCCTAATTCGGATTTATTATGACCGAAAAAGCGGTAAGGTGGGCAATGCTCACCCTACTATTTCTATTTTCGCTTGGTCAGGCTAGAGACTAACCTTAATCCTCCTAATCCTAACAAGGCAACAACGGAACTCAGTGCAGATCTGGTAGGGTGTGTTCCTTAAACATTGATTTAAGCAAATGATAATAAGCTAAAAACATCTAGGCACAGCGACGGACGGGAGTGCGAGTGCCGTCGAATAATTGTAAATTTTTGTTACGAAGTGCAGTCAGATTGAAGAATTAGTGATAGGGTCGCTGAAAAGTTCTTTGTATCTCAGCTGATTGTCAGAAATCCACAAAACGGGGTCATATGCCGAAAGTTTCCCCATATCCTTACTCTGGTTATTCGGAAAGTTTCTGTATAATCAATGGTTAGCTGGCCTCGTAATATCACGATGTATCTGATTAGGAGCGATATTATGCGACTTAGTGAAAACTTTTTACAGCCAGCATTGTCAGATGATTTTTACTGGCTCAACGAGCCGACGCATTATCGTTTGGGTAATGGCTTGGAAATTTCTACAGATGAAAAAACTGATTTTTGGCAAAACACACACTATGGTTTTCAAAGAGACGATGGGCATTGCTTATTGATGCGACAAGTTGGCGATTTTTCCCTAATGACCCAAGTAGAATTTCAGCCTCGGGAAAAATATGATCAATGTGGCCTAATGGTGCGGATTGACAGTCAGAATTGGATAAAAGTTTCCACGGAATATGAAAGCGAACAAGCTAGTCGGCTTGGTTCTGTGGTGACCAATTTGGGATATTCTGATTGGGCAACGCAAGACATTTCTTCACGATACCGCGAAATGTGGTATCGCATCAGTAAACGGGGGAGCGATTTTCTGCTAGAGAATTCTTATGATGGGCAGGCTTGGCTGCAAATGCGGATCACACACTTACACAAGATAGCCGACGATTGCCAAATCGGAGTGTATGCCTGCAGCCCGATAGGCAAAGCGTTTCGCTGTTGTTTCAAAACCTTGGAAATCTCAGACAATCAGTGGCTGGCAATACCGGAAGCCAGCTAACAACCGTATGCACCCGACTGGCACTTATGCGCCTTAACGCCTGGCTTGTTGTGGTTCACGGCTTGTCTGTCTTATGCTAGAGTTTCATAATTACCCAAAGCTAATGAGGCAAAAAATAATGACGGACAAAAATAAGCCAGAAGAAGTTCAAGAAGCAATGATTTCAGTGGGAGTGGGTACAGCGATTGGAGCTAGTGCATCGGCAGTAGTTGGCGGTATGGGACTTGCTGTAGGAGGAACTGCTCTAGGAGTCGGTATGGCTCCAGTAGCAGCAGCAGGAGCAGTGGTCGGCACGGCAGTTTACGGAACCAAGAAAGCAATAGAAGAACAAGACGCAACGGCAATTGGAGCAGCGGCAATTGGTGCGGGTGCTGGAGCCGGTATATCAGCATTAGTTGGAGGTATGGGATTAGCAGTAGGAGGGACGGCAGTTGCAGTGACGATGGCTCCCGTAGCGGCAGTAGGAGCAGTAATTGGTTTGGCTGGATATGGGATCTCTAAATTATTCACTGAGTAAGTAATGGCTAAACGGAAAAGACATTCCCCCAATGCTGCCCAAAAATTAGTAAGAGGAGCAATTCGGGACTTTATTAATCAGGTTAATGGTATAGTTATTGAGCCGGAGATAAATACTCCTGTAAAGGGGACAGAGGCTTGGTATCGGGACGAACTGGCTAGAGAATTAGGAGGAAAAACCGAGGTTTACATTGATAAGGTAGGTAGAATAGATGTCTTAAGTAATACGGAAATAATTGAAGTTAAAAATACAAAAGGCTGGAAATCAGCGATCGGGCAAATCAAGAGTTATGGACAGTATTATCCCAAGCATAAAATGAGAGTTCACCTATTTGGGAAATTGACTGAGAGTAAACTAGAAACTATTCAGAGAGTATGTAACCTAGAAGGTATAACTCTAACTTGGGAATAGTATGATCGCCGATTTAGTAAGATTCGTTCCCTGATGCGAGTCCTACCGCTGCAGCGATCGATTTTGGGGAACACACCATGGTCATTGATTCAAGTCAATGATTATAAGCTAAGTAGCTGGTTATAATTAAATTAAAAATGTATTTTAGGTTCGATCCCCCCTGCCCCCCTTGATAAGCTGTCCTTTAGTCACATCTTTCTTAACATTTTAAACCTTTGTCGCACATGGCTTTCAAGACTCGGTTAACAATCTGTAATATTCCTTGTTGACACCCTTACTGACAAAGAAAAAACTGAAATCAAGTCAGGATAAGGG
>NZ_JAPZSS010000147.1:0-3520 GCF_027532015.1 Microcystis sp. LE19-131.1A
TTAAATATTGGAAGAAAGGTAGTCGGAGAGGCCGCCTTTAGCGGGAATCCGATAGAGAGGTTCGTAGTTAACCCAGTACGGGTCAAAGCGTACAAAGCTAATTCTAGATGCAATATTTGCGTACAGAATTAGTAACTATAAGCTGTCAGTGTATCTAAGTTACTCGTCAAGACTGTCTATGAGAAGGGAGCGGGGAGAGGGAGCCAGAACATTTATACTAAAAAGCTTAGTACATCTGGCTTGCTGAATAAATCTGAAATATCGACGAATTAAGGGTTTTAGGGTCTTGTTTCGCGAAACAGGTGCGAGATTTTGAGTCCTGTAGGGGCAGCGATAACCGATAATCAGCGCGGAGACAGAAGAAGGCTCCGATTCCCGCTTAATATTCATTGACGAACAGTCTCTAACGGTGTTACCGGTAACAGCAGCTACCCAATTTTTCTTGATATTTGCTATGCTGATTCTTAACAATTTGTAATCTTTGGGAAAGTTCCTCAATACTGCATGGTCGTTTCTGCTACAATTCCACCCCTAGCTCAAGATACCCTCGCCCTGAAAGCGGTGTGGGCAAATATTGGCTATGATAGTTGTCCCCACCATTACAATTTCCATCTTCATACCCATTGTTCCGATGGTCAAATGAGTCCCCAAGGCTTGATGAGACAAGCGTTAGATATCGGACTAAAAGGATTAGCAATTACCGATCATCACTCGATCGAAGGTTATCGACAAGCCCAAATTTGGCTAGAAAATCAGCATTTAAAGAGTTCTCTACCCCATTTCTGGACAGGGGTAGAAATTACGGCGAATCTCTTAGAGACAGAAGTGCATATTCTTGGCTATGGTTTCGATCCCGCTCATGCCGTCTTGACTCCCTATCTGCAAAGAACCAAACCGGAAGGAGATCTGGCTTTAGCCTCTAGAGTCATTAAAAGTTTACAGCAAGCGGGGGCTTTAGTAGTTCTCGCCCATCCCTTTCGTTACCATCGCCCCGCAGCCGATTTAGTGGCGGCGGCGGTAGAATTGGGTATTGATGGTATTGAGGCTTTTTATGCCTATGGCAATCCCAAACCTTGGCTACCCAGTCAACCGGAAACCGAACAAGCGCTCGCTCTGAGTCGTCAATATCAATTATTTGCCACCTGTAGCACCGATTCCCACGGTAAATCTTTATTACAGCGCATTTAGCCTGATCGCAGGATTAAAGGTAAAATACCTAAATTGACTAAACTCGACCCCTTCTTGATCGAGTGTTGGTTTTTTATGGCCGTTGATCAGTGATCAGTAATCAGTAACCAGTAACCGGTGAAAGAGCCTAAATTTGTTGAAAATTGAAAACCTAAACCTGATAACTTAAAACTTAAACCTGATCACTGATAACTGATAACTGATAACTGATAACTGAATAACCCCCTGAATGAAAGATTTATTCCTATACACTTGCTGGTTAATTCCCATTTATGGCTTAATTGGTTCGATTTTAACCTTGCCTTGGTCTTTAGGCATTATTAGTCGCACCGGTCCGCGGCCGGCCGCTTATATTAACCTATTGATGACCGTCTTAGGATTAATACACGGATCGATCGCCTTTAACCAAATTTGGCATCGAGAGACGATTAAACTGGCTTTTGAATGGGTAAAAGTGGCCGATCTTAGTTTATCTCTTTCGATCGAACTTTCTCCCGTCAGTTTGGGGACGTTGGAACTGATTACCCTCATCAGTCTCTTGGCCCAAATCTATGCCCTTGGCTACATGGAAAAGGATTGGTCTTTGGCGAGATTTTATGGCTTAATGGGCTTTTTTGAGGCAGCTTTGGGGGGAATTGCCCTCAGTGACTCCCTACTATTCAGTTACGCTTTCCTAGAGATGTTAACGGTCTCTACCTATCTCCTCGTCGGTTTTTGGTATGCTCAACCTTTGGTCGTAACCGCGGCCCGAGATGCCTTTTTAACCAAGCGCGTCGGCGATATTATTTTATTGATGGGTTTGGTGGCTCTGTCCAGTTACGGAGAGGGATTAAGTTTTTCTCAGTTAGAAAATTGGGCAGTAAATAACCCTGTACCACCTCTGACGGCGACTTTGTTAGGATTAGCCCTTATTGCTGGTCCAACGGGTAAATGCGCCCAATTTCCCCTGAATTTGTGGCTAGATGAGGCGATGGAGGGACCAAATCCAGCCGGAATCATGCGGAATTCGATCGTGGTTTCAGCCGGGGCCTATGTTTTAATTAAGCTGCAGCCAGTATTTACCCTATCTCCGATCGCGGCCAATGTTTTAATAGTGTTGGGGACAATGACGGCAATTGGTACTTCTCTGATGGCCTTATCCCAAATTGATATTAAACGGGTTTTATGCCACTCCACCAGTGCCTATCTCGGTTTGGTCTTTATTGCGGTGGGATTAGGTCATGTGGATATCGCCTTACTAATTTTATTCTCCCATGCGGTGGCAAAAGCTTTATTGTTTATGAGCGCAGGAGCCTTAATTCTCACCACCAGTAACCAAAATATCACGGAAATGGGCGGAATTTGGGCAAGAATGCCCGCCACGACCACGGCTTTTTTAGGAGGTTCCGCGGGGATGACGGTTTTAATGCCCCTGGGGATGTTTTGGACGTTAAAACGGTGGTTAGGTGGCGAATGGGCGATTCCTTGGTGGTTATTAGCGGTTTTAATCTTTGTTAATTGTCTTAGCATTATCAATCTTACTCGGGTCTTTCGTTTAGTCTTTTTGGGACAAACCCAAAGTAAAACCCATCGCACCCCGGAAGTGGCTTGGCCGATGGCTTTGCCCATGGTAGCATTGATTTTAATCGTTTTATTGGCCCCGATTATTCCCCTACGTTGGGATTTTTGGCTATCTTTCACCAATCCTCTCGTTAATAACCAGAGTTTCACTATTGTCTGGGGTTTTCCCTTATTGATGGCCTCTGGAGTAATTGGCCTAGTCATCGGGTTAATGGTAGAGTTAAGACGAGCTTGGGCGAGACCAACCGGGTTAATCCTGCGATTCCTGCAAGATTTGTTCGCTTATGACTTCTATCTCGATCGCATCTATCAGTTTACCGTGGTTTTAGCGGTGGGCAGCTTGTCCAAAATTACCGCTTGGCTCGATCGTTATATTATTGATGGTCTGGTTAATTTAGTCAGTTTAGCGACGATTTTTAGCGGCAGTGCCTTAAAATATAATGTTTCCGGTCAATCGCAATTTTATGTCTTGACTATTCTTTTCGGAATAGGGGGATTAATCTGGCTCTTATTAAACGGTCAATGGTCACTGATAACTAATTATTGGTCATCCCTTTTGACTCATTGAACCTCTGTGTATTGGTCTCTAGTCTCCCGGCAGCTGACTAGGGAAGGAAAGCAGGGTGATGAACTTGACATCCTCGCCGCCCTAAAAGTGCGGCGATTCCTAAACCTCACGATTTAAGTTTCTGCTTCCACCACCGTCGCATACCACAGTTAAAAAACCATGTACTGTCTTACACAGAGTCCACAGACTTTCGCCCCATTTCAG
>NZ_JAPZSS010000302.1:0-9735 GCF_027532015.1 Microcystis sp. LE19-131.1A
GTATTAGCCCCGAAATGGCAATTCGCTTAGGGAAAGCTTTCGATACATCTCCTGAAAGTTGGCTCAATCAGCAAATGCAATACGATCTATGGCAAGCAGAGCAGACAATTGGCAATATCAAAGTCAAACGGCTATCAGTTGCCTAACCAGGGTTTGCAGCCGACGGACTCAACCCCCCAGTGCGATGCCGAAGGCACTGCATAGCAGATCGCCGATTGCGTAGGGTGCGTTAATTAAATGTAACGCACCACCCACAAGATATATTAAAAATAGTATGATCGCAATCTTGTAGGGTGCGTTCCCTAATGTGGCTCCTACCGCTCCACTAGCAGTAGGCTAATCTGGCTAACACGCTTTTGGGCGTAATATACGGAAAATTTCCGTATAATCAATAGTTAGCCTGCTGAATCACGGGTGGGGCAAGTAGCTGAAGATCACTGGTTGGATATTTAGCACTCAGTTCCTACCGAGCAGCGATTTTTCATAAGGTGCGATCGCAAGTTATTTTTATTCTTCATAGATTTTTAACATTTAAGTCAGTATTCATGTGGACAATCGCATTTTGGATTGGCTAATATGAAGAAAATTTCTTAGGAGCGATTTTATGTCTGAGAAACAGGGTGGGATCTCACAGTCTGCAAGTAGAGCTTCTGGAATTATAACATTGCAAGCTGCAATAGGTAACAACAACCAGCAGACATCAGGTACTCAATTGTCCAAATCGGAAACTGATAGAGAGCTATCTACAGCAGAAGTTGTTGAGTTGCTCAACCAAATTGCAGAATGCTTGAGAGTTTCGGCACTACCAGATGCAACTAGAGAGGATGCGATAACTTATCTCAACGCAGCCAAGAAAGCAACTGAACGAGAAGAACCAAAGAAGGAAACAGCAGCTATTAATCTAAAGGAAATGGCTGAGACTCTTGAGAGTGCTACAAAGACAGTAGAAGCAAGCAAGAGTCTTTGGGAAAAAGTTCAACCGATTCTAGTGCAGGTAGAAAAATGGCTAGGAGTAGCCGCAGGATCGTTGTGGACTTACCTTTCTTGACGAAATGAGCAAATCATTATGGATACAGTATTGACCTTCAGTGCGAACGAGTAACGTGATGAATCAAACACCATCTCCTCCAGATCCGTGGCAGTCAAATGCCACACCTCAAGTAAAGCAAGAAGTTGAAGATGTCCAAGGCAATATTCAACAGCAAGCTGCCGTAGGTAGTGACAATAACCAAGCACAAAACGTTAGCGACGAAGGTGAAAAATTAGGTGACCGTAATTTGCGTGATGGTGTATTTGCTCCTGTACCAGTTGTGGGACAGCAAGCTGCTTCTGGCAATCACAACAACCAAAATCAAAATACCGCTACTGTTAATGTTATTCTAGGTCCAGATTTTAATCCTCTTGGTAAAAAGGCGGCTAAGCCAGAAGGAAATCATACATTACCCGATCCAACAAAACCTTTGCCCCAAAAACCTAAAAACTTGCCTGAAGTCAAGCTTGATGAACTATCAGATTATTGCAGAAAGCTGCACGAAGACTCTTTAATAATTGTCACTTGCTCTGACTCAAGTGCTGCGTTTTCAGTTGCTTATGGTTTGACTGAGTATGTCCCTGTATCAAGTAGAAGGCTCTTTACAGGAGAATGGGGAACATTAAAGAAATTAGCAATTGAGCCAAGTGTCGATATTGTTTTAAATTCTGAAATCGGAGATGGTAAGCCAACTCTAATAGTCATTGATACTTATGAGATGCAAACATTTTTAGACTCTTTAGTTGTTCGATCCTCTACAGCCGCACTCATTAAGCAAGACTTAAGAAATCGCCAGATATTTTGTATTTGCTTGGCGGAGTCGCAAGCCTTAAAGACAACACTAGAGAGAAAGTCAATTAAATTATCATTTCCACAGTGGGAAATTCCTTTTGAACAGGAAGGAGCTAGTCGAGAACAACAAAACATTAGGGCAGAATCGATCTCAGCATACGAGGATGGGCAAGCTGCTATATCTCTTTATGAGACAGCAGATATTTTGAAAAAGACTGTCTTATACGCTGCAACATTTTTCCAAAATTTGAACATAGGTGATTTTGAACGAATAGTTACATTATTACTAGCAGATCAGACTACTCCAATTGTTGAGCCAGAGAGTAGAACCGAAGTTCCGACTAATTCTTCTGAATCGACGGTTTCTGTAACTGTAGGGGATCAAGTTGTAACTTTTAATCAATCTCAGAAGGGACAAATCGATCAAGCGCAGGTTAATCGTTTGAGTCAGTCCCAAACTCAAAAAAGAAAGCTATTACGTGAAATTTGGGAAGAGGATGCAGAACAAATACTGCAAAGCTGTCATCTAAGGCTTGCGCTTAATGAGTATGGAGTTAGAGTAATAGATTTCTCAATGCAACATTTGCGTGGTGAGTTGAGAGAGTATTTTCAAAACGTGAAATTTGTAGAGTATAGAAATAAGTTCCGAAAGCTGGTAGAACTCAATTTATTATTCGATGAATCATCTCAAATCACAAAGGCTTTGAGAGACTTATCCGTTTCTATGATGATTTTTCAACCAGGAACAGAGTTCTGGGTAAATTGGCTAGAGCAGTCTACTACCAGTGCTTTGGAACGTAGTGTAAATAAAAGAAATTCAGATCTTATTTACTATTGTGTTGCAGATTTGCTGCGTGAAACATTGGATTACTCTCAGTTGGAAGATCTTACAGAGATTTTCTTGGAACGAATGGTTTCGTCGAAACAACATGATGTTGTTTTATCGCTCTCAAGACGATTGAGATTTTCTCCTCAGTTTGATGAGTATTATTGGTTTAAGCAATCTATTGATCGAGGGAGCGAAGATATTCGTAGGCAAGCCTATTGGCTGCTTTATAACCAGTTAAAACAGAGTAACTCGCGAGTATATGAAATCCTTGAAAAGATTTATGAATGGATACCTGACTTAGAAGCTGATCCGAAAAAATATTCTCCTTCCAATAGATACGCTTTGCAACTGTTGCTTGAGTATTTAATAGAGACTCTTGAACAATTTGATCCAAAATTCTATGGAGAGGAAGCTTTTAGCTACCCATTATTTGGAGGATTGCGTTCTGGTGAGTCTATCGATCGCAGACTAAAAATGGTTATTGAATGGCTTCTTCATCCAGGTGTTGATTCAATCATTGATGAAGTAGATAGCTTAAGTATAATTTCAATTCTTGTTTTTCCTGGCTTATTTACTATCCTTCTGGGATTGAAAGAGGATATAAGCGTGAAGTTTGAGTTTAGTAGCATCGCCGATTCTTTATTCATATCAATCAACGATGTGATTGAAGCCTATGAGAAGAAGATAAACAAGGAATATCGAACAAGTATAGTAGCATACTGGAGAAGTTTATCTATCTTTCTTCTTGAAGCTAGCAACCATGAAATAAAGGTTAATAAAAATTGGAATAAAGGTGATTTGCTAAATTACAGACGTCACATCGTTGACTATTTGATTGAAAAAATTGATCCTTGACTAAAAATCTAAAACTACTTTTTAAGTGGAGATAAAACTATGCCCGAAGTATATGTCTTAGACAATGTGGTTATGAAACTCAGTGAGGCTGATGCTTCCAAATACACATCATCGTTAACGAAAAGACTTGTGATTATTGACGCGAAAACTAAGCAGGTTCTAGAGAAAAAGCCTCTCATTACTCTTGGTCGTCAGCTAGAGTTTTTTCTCGTTTCTAATGAAGACGATCCCCGAAATATTGCAGAGTCTAGTATCCTAGGATTTGCAATAAGAGATTTTGCCGCTGATCGCAGCATTGGTATATCTTTGCAATATCAGGTAAGTTGCTTTGTAGGTCATGAAGAAAAAGTGGCTTTGGCTCTCTTTGATGACAGCACAACTACACCTGGAGTTGTGTTTGAGGGGAAACTGATTGGCTGGCTAAAAGACTATACAAGTAAAAATATTGAATTCAACGATTTTACAACAAGCTATGCCCAGAAATTAAAAGACTTGCAAGTACATGCAGTAAACAAGTCTAGAGAGATAGGGCTTAACTTGAGGTTGAGACTTTCACTAGAGTTAGAAGCAGCAGGTCAGTTAAAATCGTTTTCAATTTTTTCTGGTGATTTTCCTGTAGTTTTGTCTGACTTAATCGAAGAGCAAATGAACTTTCGATTTCAGACCGATCTTTCCATCTCAGAAAACGGCAAGGTAAACGCAATTTTGAACTACAGGAAGCTTGGTGAGCTTAGAGAGCTTCTTCTCCAGAAAACTCAAACTTATCTTCGTAATCATGCATACTTGTATGACTTTTGCTATAAGTTCAATGAGCTTATTAGACCAAAGCTAATTAGTCATCTTGATCAAGTTCTAAGCATACACGGGCGTAAAATTGATCATTTCTCTGTAGAGAATTCTGTTGAATTTAAAATGCCTGACCTAGGTTCTATTAAGTATGTTTTGCCATTCAATATTAAAGGATATGAAAAGCCAGTAGAAATACAATACTCTCTGGATATAGAGCCGATCTTGAAAAGTTATCAAGCTGAATCATCTGTGGAAGAGAAAGATGATTTGTCTAAAGCACGAGAAAATTTTGTTCGATACAGAAGAGCAAAACTTTCTGATTTACAATCATGGTTTAAAAGAGAATTAGAACGAATTGTTGATCGACATTTGTTTGGTTGGAGCTACGTAGATCTTGTCCTAAGATATGATTCTAAATCAAATGAAGAAGAACTTAGAAGCAAGTTAAATGAAAAAGCGAACGAAATTGGCTACTCGGTCAGAGTTATTAGCACTATTCCTGATGTAAAGCCTATTACCTACAAAACAGAAGGGTTTTCAATAGAAAAAGACGAAACTTTTTCAACGAAACAGAATAGTGTTAAGATCAGGCTGCAAATAAATGTTCGTGGCAAAATAGAGGATTTGGAATCGATTAAGCGCTTTCTTAATGATCCGAGAGTTAATTTAGATGAACTAATAAGTAGAGAAGTTATTGATTCTATCAAAAGAGTCTTGCATGAGGTAGAAGCAGCAGACTTTTATGCCCAAGAAGGGCTTATTTATTACCTTGACGATTTTTCTACTCAAGAATCAGTGAAAGATAAAATTGCCGATGCAGTTCAAAAGTCTTTGGAGAAGAAGTTTGGAGCAAGTTCTGTAGAAGTGTCGTTACAAGTACTAGAAACAGAGCTTCTTTCTCTTATTAACAATCTTACTGGGAGAGCCTATCATAATTTTGAGATTAAAATAGCTTCTGTCAGAGACGCTGGTGAACCAGTCCATTTTACTGGCTCATTTCAAATTAATGGTGTTGCTAAAGATAAATGGGATGTTTTTGCTTCTTGCAAACCTAGCGTAGAAGATGTCAGAGATTTTCTTCAAAACCAGCTTCGATATTGGTTTGGTAGCTTGAGTACTAGAACTCTTAGCTACGAAACAACACAAGGACTTTTGAAGATTTTAGCCGATGCAAATACCCTGACAAGCAAGGATATTATAAATAGCTTTGGACTTTTAATATCTCTCCACAGACTTGAAATTTCTGATACAGAGAAAAAAGCTGCATTGCGTAGTCTTCAATTAGCTAGCGAAATGAAAAATATAGAAGAAGCCAAAGAGCAAATTCACAATGATCGTGGGTTGAGAGGAATCGAGATAAGAACATCATTGAATGACATAGAACATTTGAATCAAGAACTTGAATTAGTTCGAGAGCAGTTAAGATCCCTCAGCACTCAAACTGGCGGAGAAGACCGTAAGAACAAGCTAATGGAAAGGGAAAAAGAATTGAATAATAAGCTGTCTGAAGCAGTGAAGAGTAATAGAAACAAAGCTTCTGAAATAACATCTCAGAAAACTCAGCAATCAATGCAATCATCGACGGATGAGTCTGATTTCGACGCTCTGGTTCAATATAGCAAAGCATCGCCTCCAGCTGAATCTAAGAAACTTGATTCAAAAACTCCTAGTAACTCCCTGTCTGATGATAATCAAATTATAGATGTGTAAAGCTGAGGGTTAAAAATGCAAGTTTTAGGTAGACGAAGAATTTCTGAAATTTCTCCAAATAGATTGATAAAAAATCCGATTTTTTGGATTAAAACCCAAAAAGATTTTTTAATTATTCTACTAGCTTCATTAGTTGTCATAGCTATTTTTTTCAGATATACGTACTCTGGATTTAGCTCGTATCTGTCATCATTATCCAACGTTTTTAATCTTTGTATACACCTAATAGGTATTTGGGGAGTGATAGTTGCAGCGAAAGCTATAGCAACTGTAGAAGTAGAGCGGGCAATCGCAAATGAAATTAAAGAAAATGGTGAGAAAGGTATTCGAGAAAAAAGAAATGTAAGTTTAAGTAAGTTAGAAGAAAACTATTTGCCTGTCAATAAGACTGAGCCATCTCTAGCAATGCCTCGTCTCTTCCGACATATTTCCAAAGAGGCTGTTAATCTAAGGTTTGAGTCTAGCATTGATGTTGTTGAGCCGTATCGTGATGAGGCTCTAGAAAGTCTGTTCACTCTTACCAATATTCAGAAAATTGCTCTTCGTGCAGGAATTTTGGGAACATTTATAGGTCTGCTAGAAGCAATTACGCAGCTAGCAAAGCTTGATTCTAGTCAGAATCCTACAGATGCCATCATTACTTTATCTAACGCACTATTCATATCATTTAGTACTAGCGTAGCTGGCTTGGAAGTCGCTATACTACTTGGTTTCCTACTTATGATACTGCGTAAACGCCAAAATGATTATTTCAGGGATATGGAAAGCTCCGTTGAGATTATTTTAATTTTAGCGCGAAATGCTGACAACGACGATCAATCTAGAATCTTAGGGGAGTTAGCAAAAGTTGAGAGTGTTGTCGAAAAGTTAGGACAACGCCTTTATGAAAATACTCAAGAGATTCAGCGTAGTATCGCTGCTGTTCTTGAGCGAATTAAGGAACAAACAACTGAAATTCAATCAGGTGTTCAACAATTAAGACAAACAAAATCTGATTTTGATCAGTTTATTGACGAAGTAGGAGAAACTCAAAATAGATTTATTGGCGAGGTCAAGGGAATCTATAGTGAGCTTTCTCTCAAGAGCTTCAGAGATGATATTAAGGACGGTATAGTTTTCGCTGGGCAAACAGTCTCTAGCAGGCTTGGCGAAACAGAAAAAAGTATTAAAAAGCAAACGGAGCAAGTAAATGAGGGAGTTAATGCTCTTCTAGAAACTCGTGTCAAATTTACTTCATTCTTACAACAGCTTGACTCATCTCAGGCAAGGTTTATAGAAAACGTAAAAGAATCTCAAGATATAGTTGCTATGGTACAAGCAAGTGCTGAACTGAAAGCAACTATAAATCGAGCAGTTCAGCGAATGGAAGAGGCTTCTATGAGAATGAAGGCAATCAATGAATCGCTAGAAAAGCCTTTAATAGAAAGGATTAAAAGAAATTTTTTTGGATAATAAATGGGAGTTTTCAGTATGAAAAGGTTGTGGAGTTTTGTAGGTGATGAAGACGATCCTTTTGGACCGGGAACCGATTTAATTATTTCTTTGCTTGCAGTATTCTTAGTAATTCTCGTTATTACAGCCCAGTCTTATCAAGCTGCTAATACAAAGTATCAACAATCTGTAGCATCTCTAGATGCTTACAAAAGCAGGATTGAAAAGTTAGATAGTCTGCTTAGAGAAGAGCAGGCGAAAAATTCACAACTCTCTAGACAATTATTAGCTAGAGATAGCAGAAAATCACAGTTCCCTCCAAATATAGTCATTACAGCGGCTGAAGGATATGACTTTCCATCAGGTAGTGCTGAACTTCCTAGTTCTCTAGAAACGTATATCAGTACGGAGCTTGCTAATAAGATAGACGAAAATATTAAAGAGTTTGATGTTGATACAGTAGTTGTGATCGGTCATACTGATGGTCAAGCTGTTAATAGTAGTAACAGTAATCTGGATGGTTTAGTAGAGAGTGTTGCTGCTGGAGGTAAATCTGTCAAAGAATTGAGTGCTGGTTCTAACGCTGATCTAGGACTGATGAGAGCTTTAGCGGTTGTAAGAAAATTGCAAGATATCCAAAAACAGGGAGGACGTTTTAAGGGACTCGATCCACGGAAAGGTTTTCGAGCCTATTCCGCAGGTCAGCTAATATTAAAGAATGGTGAGTTTGCTCAACCAAACCCCAATCCTGATAAAGAGAGACGACGCATTGAGATTCGGTTCACTAAATCTGGTGGAGGTTAAAAAATCTGGTCGCAACAGGCGCAGGCTAACAACCCTGGTCTTGGTAGCTGAAAAGACAGGATATCGGCAAATTCTCACAATCGATTCAGATTTCCTGTTTTATCGGATTACAAACAAAGAAAGCTTTGATATCATTCAAGTGTATTGATCGAAGACCTGCTTCCAACGGCGTATAACTCCACCGCTAGACTGCTCCCACTGTCAGTACGATCGCAATCTTGTAGGGTGCGTTCCCTAATGTGGCTCCTACTGCTCCACCAATAGATTTTAATGACATTTATCAATCTCAGGTGCGCCCCCAAGTCGAGGAGGGCAATCATGGGAAGATTGTAGCAATCAACATTGAAACAGGGGCTTTTGAAGTAGCAAAAGACAGCCTCACAGCTTCCGATCAACTTTTAGCCCGATTGACCGATGCTCAAATTTGGTTCGTAAGAATCGCACATCGAGCAGTTCATCGAGTCGGTTTGATTGGGGCAAATTTATTTCAATGATTATAGGTAACGTCAATGCTAATCGTGAGGCAATTATTCAGATTGCAGTTCTAGAGGATTATAAAAATATCTGCCGTCGCACTCCAGCCCATCGCGGCTGAGTTCCACCGTTATCGAGAAAAATAGTTAAATCCCGTCAAATTCCCCTAAAACTTTCACTTCTGGTTCTAACCACAAAGACCAGCGATCGAACACTTGTTCCTGCACATGGCGAATTAAACGCAGAATATCCGAGGCTTTTGCTGAACCAATATTCAGGATAAAATTAGTCTATAGCCGTAGGGTGCGTTCCCTAATGTAGCTCCTACCGCCCCACTAGCAGTAGGCTAATCTGGCTGACACGCTTTTGGGCGTAATATACGGAAAATTTCCGTATAGTCAATAGTCCAGTAGGGTGCGTTAGACGGTGACAATCTCTGCTCTTACTTAGGACTAGCAATCCGTCGTAACGCACCACTCACGAGATATATTAAAAATAGTAGGCGTTATTTTTTTATAGTTGGGTTGTAACCAGTAACGTTATGGGTTACACTTAATCGATGATACTCAGTTTCAAGCATCGAGGACTAGAGCAGTTCTTTGAGTCGGGAACCACCCGAGGCATTCAAGCAAATCATGCCAAACGAATTCGGCTGATTCTGGCTCGTCTCAGTGCTGCAACTTCACCGCAAGACATGAACTTGCCCGGATTGGTACTTCATGAACTGGCAGGGCAACGTAAAGGAACCTGGACGGTGAGAGTATCTGGAAACTGGCGGATCACTTTCACCTTTGACGGTGTTGATGCTTGTGATGTCGATCTTGAGGACTACCACTGATGAAAATGCATAATCCACCACATCCTGGTGAAGTTCTTAAAGAACTTTGTCTCGAACCTTTGAATCTGACTGTGACTGAGGCTGCTGAAGCATTGGGTGTAAGTCGAAAAACCCTATCTGCCATCTTAAATGGTAGGGCAGGTATTAGCCCCGAAATGGCAATTCGCTTAGGGAAAGCTTTCG
>NZ_JAPZSS010000213.1:0-4224 GCF_027532015.1 Microcystis sp. LE19-131.1A
TTGAAATATTAGGTCGATTTTTAAAATATGAATGGATTGAATTTAGCGCCTATAAAGACCGAAAGAGCCTCCTCGCTTACGTTAAAAAAGTGCTGGACAATTTTGGAGGCGAGTATGTAATTAATTTTGCCTAGGTACTTAACTTTAACAGCAACTTCTTGAACCGATGTATTTCTGACCATTTCACTAGCATGAAATACACCCCCAAAACCACCCGCACCAAGAAACTTATTAAGACGATAGGGGCCTATTTGTTGCCCTTCTAACATCTTCATCATTTGGTCTAGCATAATAATAACTCCACGATTTAACATTACCTCTAATCATTGCAGCAAATTCGCCCCAATCAAACAGACTCGATCAAATGCTCGATGTCCGATTCTAACGAACCAAATTTGAGCATCGGTCAATCGTTGGAAACTGTGAGGATATCTTTTGCTAATTCAAAAGCACCTGTTTTGATATCAATAGCTACAATCTTCCCATGATTGTCCTTCTCAACTTGCTGACGCACCTGAGACTGATAGATTTCGTGTCCACGTCGGACAAATTTTTCTTTGTTATAGCAAGGGTGTTGTAATGTCATTAGTTAGACCCTGTTGCAACGTTTATCCCTCTATTTTAATCTAGGCTTTCAGCTTTGCTGTCAGTGGGGAATAATGCTCACCCTATTTGCCTAAAAATATTAAGAGATGTAACTATTTATGCCTAACCTAGAAAGTGATTACTCAACAGGGGTGAGATCAGGATAGTCTAGATCGAGCAGTCCGATAGATGTTTAGTTAAATTCCTACTTCAGATATGTCCGTTTCTAGTCCTCCTCGTTCCCTGCGTATCGGTTCGCGTAAAAGTCAGTTAGCCCTAGTACAAACCTATTGGGTACAGGCAGAATTGAGTAAACACCACCCCCATCGACAGTTTGAGGTGGAGACGATGAGTACCCAAGGCGATAAAATTCTCGATGTGGCCCTGGCGAAAATCGGTGATAAGGGTTTATTTACCAAAGAATTAGAAGTGGGAATGTTGGATAGATCGATCGATCTTGCCGTCCATTCTCTCAAGGATCTGCCCACTAATTTGCCCGAAGGCTTAATCTTGGGTTGCGTCACGGAAAGAGTTAATCCGGCCGATGCTTTGGTGGTAAATAGCCAAAATCAAGACTATCAATTAGATAATTTACCAGAAGGTTCAGTAATTGGGACTTCTTCTCTGCGTCGATTGGCCCAGTTGCGTCACCATTATCCCCATCTGACTTTCAAAGATGTGCGCGGCAATGTCAACACCCGTCTGGCAAAATTGGACGCGGGAGAATACGATGGGATTATTCTGGCAGTAGCGGGATTGGAAAGGTTAGGATTAGGCGATCGAGTTCATCAGGTTATTCCGGCGGAAATTTCTCTCCATGCGGTGGGACAGGGGGCTTTAGGGATAGAATGCCGCGATGCTGATCCGGAGGTCTTGGAAGTCCTAAAAGTGTTGGAACACGCCCCTAGCCGCGATAAATGCTATGCTGAACGCGCTTTTTTACGGGAGTTGGAGGGGGGCTGTCAAGTTCCCATCGGAGTGAATACGGCGATCGAGGATGGTATCCTAACTTTAACGGGTATGGTGGCTAGTCTCGACGGTAAGCGCCTGATTAAGGACTCGGTTAGCGGTGATCCTAGCCATGGGGAAGCTTTAGGACGAGATTTAGCCCATAAACTGCGCGATGCTGGTGCTGGAGAGATTTTAGCCGAGATTTTCGCTGAAGTGGGACGATAATCAGTGATCGGTTATCAGTTATCAGTCTTAATTAACTTTGGTTCGGTTGATAGTCTTTTCCCCCGGGATGAGAGAATTGCTTTTCGGAGTCAGGAAATTGTGCAGGATGTGACGATTTTGAATTAAAACTAAAGTTGCGATCGCTAAGAGAAAATAACCAAAACTTTTTTGTAACTGTTTTGCAGACACAAACTGTCCTAGATAGGAACCGATAAGAGTACCGAGGGCAGCCGCAAAAGCAAAGGATAGGGTTAACTGCCAATCGACGCTAATATGACCTAAATAGCCCAGTAATCCGGCTACAGAATTGAGGGAAATAATCAGCAGCGAAGTAGCGATCGCCTGAGCCATGGGGATTTTACCCAATAATACCAGCGCGGGAACGATAGCGAAGCCGCCCCCAACCCCAACTAATCCCGTCAGGACACCCACAGCAATTCCTTCACTCATTAACCAGAGCCAGCAATATTGACAGACCGGTTGGGGGTAGAGGGTGAGATTTTTTGGCCGATCGCGGGCTTTATAATCAGGATTATCTATCTGTGTTGATCTGCCGATCATAAAGGCTGCCGCTATAAGCATTAGTGTCGCAAACAGGAGCATCTGGAAGGTGGCAGTGACGAAGGGTAATGTGGCTAATCTTGCTCCCCAAAAAGCCCCTACCATCGTCGCAGAACCGAAGATAAAAGCGATTTTTAAGTTAATGTTCCCTTTTTTCCAGTGGGGAATCGTGCCAAGTAAACTGACACTACCGATGACTAGAAGCGTCATAGCGATCGCCGATTTGGTCGGTACTCCCATCACATAGACTAGAATCGGTAATGCTAGTACAGAACCTCCTCCTCCTAACAATCCCAGACTAATCCCCGTACAAACGGCTAATAAATGTCCAATTAACCAAGTCATTTCAGTTATCAGTTATTTTAGCTATCGGTCGTCAGTCGTCAGGAGATACGGTGATAGGGTTTTAGGGTGTTGGGGTGTTGGGGTTTTAGGGTGTTGGGGTTTTAGTTGAAATTCCCCCACTTCCCCACTTCCCCACTTCCCAATTCATAATTTATAATTCATAATTTATAATTCCCACACCCAACCCCCTATTTCCCCCGATGGGGTTGATTATAGGGAAGTTTAGCCAGAAGCATAGCTAAAGCACAGGTATTACTAATCCCCGCAAAAACTAGACCGGAACCGACAAAACCGCTTAAAATCAGGAACCAAGGCGAGAGAAAGGCTCCTAATACTGTTCCGAGGACAACTAAGGAACCAGCAACAATCTGCACCTGACGGAATAGACTAATTGGCGCATTTTGGTCTTTTTCGGTGGTATAACCCGCACTTTTCCAGGTATTTAAGCCGTTTTTTAGCTGTGCAACTTGGCTAAATCCTGCCGCAATCAGTTTTTGTGCCGCTACAGTGGATCTGCTGCCGGAATTACAGTAGAGAACTAGGGTTTGATTGGGGTCAAAAGCGATCGAATTAGGGTTAAAACTGGAAAGTGGTACTAATTTCGCCCCTGGAATGCGATCGCTGGCGTACTCCCCTGGTTCTCGCACGTCAATTAAGCAAACTTCTCGGCGCTCAATTAAGTTTTTTAAAGTATGGGCATCAAATTCTCGTAATTTTGCCTGATTTGTGGTATTAGTCATCGTTAATCTCCTGAATGGATATTTAAGCTAAAACAACTCCTAAATTGCCGCAGCCTTGGTTAGCGGGAACAGCTTCCATGATCTTTTTGGGATCGGGTAAATTAAGACTGTTCATAAACTCGATAAATTGTCTGCGGTTACGTCCGACAAAACGGGGATTGTATTGTTTTTCTTCGGCAATGGTGGAGACGGTTAAACCGCGATAGTCGTGGCCGGGATAAACTAGGGTACTATCGGGGAGAGTGAAAAGTTTTTGCGTGACCGAATCAAAGAGAGTACCAGCATCGCCGCTTTGGAAGTCGGTACGACCACAACCCCGGATAAATAGAGCATCTCCTGTCAAAAGATGACTGTTATTGACTAAATAAGCTAGATGACTATCGGTGTGGCCAGGAGTAGCGATCGCTTTGATGATGATATTTCCTAGCAATAATTCCTCTCCATCCGTCAGATGGCGATCAGCACAGGCTACCTGAGCATTTTCGGGAACTATACCCAGACAGCCTGTGATTTGCCTTAATTTTCCAGTTCCTGTGACGTGATCGGCGTGAATATGGGTTTCTAAACAATATTTTAGCGTTAATCCTAGCTCCCGTAATTGCCGATCATCCCTTTCCACCTGTTCCTGCACTGGATCCACTAATGCCGCTTCCTTGCTGACGGGATCGGCAATCAAATAAGTAGGGTTTGCTGAATAATGGTAAAAACCTTACAGGAAAGGGCTTTTAGCTTGATTGAGAGCTTCCCAAATGCACTTAAATCTGCTAGAATCTCTTAAAACCCTTGCATCACCCTTGCATCACCCTTGCATCTTCTC
>NZ_JAPZSS010000160.1:0-43950 GCF_027532015.1 Microcystis sp. LE19-131.1A
AAAGATTATTTTATTCATTGAAAAAACCACAAATTAGGTCAGAATTTCAGCTAAATTTATGAGTTGAGATAAGTTTTTTATGGGCAGATATTTTAAAACTGTCTCTTGAAGCTAATTATGATGATTATCTTGAAAAAAAAATGATAATTAGACAGAAGTTCTCTTGTTCACATAGAGAACTTTATCTTCTTTTGTTTTCAAAATGAGAATTGCTGCCAGCGAGAGCCAAAGCGATACGAGATTACCAACGTCCCCGCCGTTATCCGTAACAGAGACCGCTTTTTCGGGATAGGAGAGCCAATTCTCAAACGCTATGAGCGCATCTGTTTTGATAAAGATCTGATTAGTGTTCCGGGGAAACCCGTTGCTACCTTTGTCTGTCCCGGCCATCCCCTGTTAGATGCCACTATCGATCTTGTCTTGGAACGGCATCGGGAATTACTCAGACGGGGGGCTATCCTAGTTGATGACAGTGATCCGAGGGAGGAAATTCGGGCGCTGGTGTACTTAGAACACGCCATTCAAGACGCTCGGCTAAATCCCGATGGCAGACGGCGGGTGGTGTCGCGGCGAATGCAGTATGTGGAAATTCCTCTGTTTGCACCACAGAGACAGGGAGAGAGAGATGCTGGGTATGCCCCTTATCTAGATTATCGTCCTTTGCAGGAGGAGGAGCGGGCGATCCTAGGGCCGATCCTTGATTCTCTCCCTATCGGTAATGAGATTGAGAGCCAGGCCCGCAATTATGCGATCGCTAACCTCGTCTCTTCCCATCTTCAGGAGGTACGGCAGCGCAAGGAAGAGTTAATTGAAAAGACCCTTATAGCAGTTAAAGACCGCCTGACCAAGGAGATCAACTACTGGGACCATCGGGCAGCCCAGTTGCGCCTACAGGAAGAAGCGGGGAAGACAAATGCGCGGATCAATTCCAACAAAGCCCAGATGCGGGCCGATGAACTACAAACGCGGTTGCAAAAGCGCTTGTCTGAATTGGAGCAGGAGCGTCATTTATCCCCATCGCCGCCGGTGGTGGTGGGAGCAGCCCTCATAGTACCGGGGGGACTGTTAGGGCGACTTTTAGGCAAGCCAATGTTTGCCCGGGAGACAAAGCGCGTCGAGCAGCTGGCAATGGCGGCAGTCATGGCGGCCGAAAAAGCTTTGGGGTATGAACCGCGGGATGTGAGTGCCGAGAAGTGCGGCTATGACATCGAATCGCGCAAGACCGGAACTGGCCGATTACGGTTTATCGAAGTCAAGGGTAGAGTAGAAGGAGCAGAGACGGTGACTGTCACCAAGAACGAGATCCTTGCATCCTTTAACAAGCCAGAGGATTTTCTGCTGGCCTTGGTTTCGGTTTCTCCCTCAGAGGAGGTTCGGGTCAGATATGTGCGCCGGCCATTCCAGAGAGAACCGGATTTTGGGGCGTGTAGTGTTAATTATGATTGGGGAGAGTTATGGGAGAGGGGGGATATGATTGAACCACAAAGGCACGAAGGACACTAAGGGGATTAACCACAAAGGCACAAAGGACACTAAGGTTATGGATGAGAGGGCTAATGATTTATCTAAGGAGATTATTGGGGCGGCGATCGCTGTTCATCGGGAGTTGGGTCCAGGACTATTGGAGTCGGCCTATGAGGCCTGTTTAGAGTACGAGTTATTGGATAGGGGGATAGCGGTGGAGCGTCAAGTTCCTCAATCAGTGATTTATCGCGGTGTTAAACTTGATTGTGGTTATCGTCTCGATCTATTGGTGGAAAATCTGGTTATTGTCGAACTGAAAACGGTTGAACAACTTACCCCCATTCACGAGGCCCAGTTGTTAACCTATCTCAAATTACGCCGGCTTTGGCTAGGATTACTGATTAATTTTAACGTTCCCGTTCTCAAACAAGGCATCAAACGCCTTGTCAATAATTAATCTTTGTGTCCTTTGTGCCTTTGTGGTTCTTTATCCCAAGAGTCTCAATTATGAATACTTACAAAATACAAACAGTTTTAACTGAAGATGGGACGGTATTATTGAAAGAATTACCTTTTCAGGCTGGAGATGCGGTGGAAATTATTATTTTAGAGCAATCTAAAACATCGTCATCATCTAGTCAGGAAAAACTAATACATTCCTTGAAAGGTTCTGTCCTTCGTTATGATGATCCCTTTGAACCAGCTATTCCACCAGAAGACTGGGAAGTTCTAAAATGATTATTTTGGACACTCATATTTGGCTCTGGTGGGTTGACAGTAGCTCACGTCTCACAGCACGGCTAGAACAATTAATTTTAGAGCATCAGGTTAGTCAGCTTGGAGTTAGTATTTTTTCTTGCTGGGAAGTTGCTAAATTAGTTGAGAAGAACCGAGTGGAGTTATCTTATCCGGTCGATGAGTGGCTCAATTATGCGATCGCTTATCCAGGTGTTCAATTACTTCTACTGACGTTACCCATTATCGTGCAATCAACTCAACTTGCTGGATTTCATAACGATCCAGCCGACCAAATTATTGTCGCCACAGCGAAGGTTCACAATTGTCCCCTCCTGACAGTAGATGAAAAAATACTTGCCTACCCCGACGTAAACACGCTTAAGTGATTCCTTTTAGCCAAAGAACTCGCCTATTTATAGCTTATGCGCCAGAAAAAATTGGACTACCGATGCGATCGCCTACAATCGTCTAGTCACCTCCTGTCCAAAGATTACGGACTAGCCAACGAATACAAACCCTCTCCCCAACAAACAACCCTTCCTTTGTGTCCTTTGTGCCTTTGTGGTTCCTTATCTCAAGAGTCTCAATTATGAATACCTACAAAATACAAACAGTTTTAACTGAAGATGGGACAGTATTATTGAAAGAATTACCTTTTCACGCTGGAGATGCGGTGGAAGTGATCATACGATCGCATCCCAAAACTCAGCAAGATAAAATTATTACTAATAAATCAGCGTCTAATTTATATCCGTTACGCGAAAAAGAACCCTCTCGATACGACGAACCTCTTGAGCCTGCGGATAGGGAATATCTCAAGGGAATTTCATCTATGATGAGTGAATGGGAGTCAGAGGCTGATGAATGTGCCTACAGTGATTTATGAACAGTTTGATGTTGTCGTTGTTCCCTTTCCTTTCACTGATATAAATGCCACTAAACGACGACCAGCTTTGATTTTGTCTGATGCGCTCGCTTTCAATACTTCTGTTGGTCGTAGCGTTATGGCAATGATTACAACGGCAACCCATTCTTCTTGGTTGCTTGATGTAAGGATTACCAATCTACAAGCGGCCGGATTAAAAACTCCATCTATTGTCCGCATGAAGTTATTTACCCTGGAGCATTCACTAATTGTCAAACGCATCGGCAAATTAACAGTGAATGATCGAAGTATTGTAGAGAAAGCTCTCAAACAATTACTTAAGCTCAACTAAACCTTCGTGTCCTTTGTGCCTTTGTGGTTCTTTTATCTCCCATGACCTACCGTAAAAAACTCATTGAAGTGGCCCTACCCCTAGAAGCCATTAACGTCGAATCGGCACGGGAAAAATCGATTCGCCATGGTCATCCCTCTACTCTACATCTTTGGTGGTCCCGGAAACCTTTGGCTACAACTAGGGCGGTTTTATGGGCTTCTTTGGTGGATGATCCTTCCAGTTGGCCAGAGAAATTTCCCACGGAAGAAGCACAGAATCAGGAACGGCAGCGATTGTTTGATATTTTGGGTAGGATTGAGCTTGAAAAGGACAAAAAAGGCAACACTAAGCAGGTGGTTAGAGGGTTGGTATCTTGGGATGAGATTAACCAGCCTAACTCAGCAGTATTGCTAGAAGCACAGCGAGAAATTGCGCGCTGTTTGGCTTGGGAACGTGGGGAAGAACCCCCCACTAAACCTGATGCTATACGGGATTATATCGCTAAATATGCCCCCCCCGCCTATGACCCGTTTTGTGGTGGTGGTTCCATTCCTTTGGAGGCCCAGCGCTTGGGTTTGCAGGCCCACGGTAGTGACCTCAATCCGGTGGCGGTGTTGATTACTAAGGCTTTGATCGAGATTCCGCCCAAGTTTAAGGATAAACCGCCGGTTAATCCCGATTCTCGCCAAAAACAAAAGATTTCTTCCTGGGAAGGGGCCCAGGGATTGGCCGCAGATGTGCGCTATTACGGTCAGTGGATGCGGGATGAGGCTTTTAAAAGGATTGGCTATCTTTATCCGATGGTGGAAACCAACCACAAAGGCACAAAGGACACTAAGGTGATTGCTTGGCTTTGGGCCAGGACGGTGAAGTGTCCTAATCCGGCCTGTGGCTGTCAGATGCCTCTGGTTAATAAGTTCTCGCTTTCGACGAAGAAGGGTAAGGAGGCTTGGGTTGAGCCTATTGTGGGGGATTTTAACCACAAAGGCACTGAGGGGGATTTTAACCACAAAGGCACAGAGGACACAAAGGAGGATGATTTTGGTGTCTCTGGGGTGCCACCCAAAATCCGCTTTGAGGTCAAAACGGGTAAGGGTACGGCCCCAGATGGGACGGTAAACCGCAAGGGTGCAGTTTGTATCGCTTGTAATACTCCTGTTCTCTTGGATCATATCCGTAGCGAAGGTAAGGCAGGCCGGATGGATGCTCAGTTAATGGCTATTGTCGCTGAAGGAAAAGCGGGAAGGGTTTATCTTTCTCCTGATGAGGAACAGGTGAGAATTGCTAAAAAAGCACAGCCTGAATGGAAACCTGATGCTGAATTACCTCATAATCCGCGAGATTTCAAGACACCAAATTACGGGATGAGGACTTTTGCCGATTTATTCACTCCCCGTCAACTCGTCGCCCTCACTACTTTTAGCGATTTAGTAAGTGAAGCCAGAGAAAAGATTAAAGCTGATGCAGTAGCCGCAGGAATCCCTGATGATGATTTACCTCTTAATGATGGGGGAATAGGCGCGACGGCTTATGCGGATGCGGTGGCGACTTATTTGGCTTTTGGAGTGGATAAGATGACAGACTATCACTCCACTATTTGTAGTTGGCATTCTGGGCGCGATACGATTCGCAATACTTTCGCTCGTCAAGCTATACCAATGTCATGGGATTTTGCCGAAGCAAATCCCATGAGTGACTCGACGGGCAATTTTAATGGTGCAATTGATTGGATAGTTGAAGTTATTAAAAAATCCTCTTGTTCCGCTCCAGGACAAGTTATTCAACTCGATGCTACTAAAAATCATAAAAATGATTCAATAGCTAAATTGATTTCCTCAGACCCCCCTTATTATGATGCTATACCCTATGCAGACTTATCTGATTTCTTTTATGTTTGGCTGCGTCGGTCTATAGGTTCAATTTATCCAGAGATTTTTAATACGTTATTAGTTCCTAAAACTCAAGAAATGGTTGCCGATCACTTTCGACACGGAAGCAAGGAGAAGGCAAAACAATTTTTTGAAGATAGTCTTATTCAAGTTTTTAAACGAGTCAATCAAATCAACTATCAAGATTATCCCGTCACAATCTACTATGCGCTCAAGCAAACTGAAACTGATGATCAGCAGAACGTCTCTTCTACAGGTTGGGAAACAATTTTAGAAGGTTTAATACAAGCTAATTTTAGTATTGACGGAACATGGCCTCTCCGAACAGAAAGAGAAGCTAGAACCCGTAATATCAACTCTAACGCCCTCGCCTCATCTATAGTCCTCGTGTGTCGCCCCCGTCCCGCCGACGCGCCCAAAGCCAGCCGCCGCCAATTCCTCAACGAACTGAAACGAGACCTTCCCCAAGCCCTAAAACTGCTGCAACAGGGCAATATTGCCCCCGTTGACCTCGCCCAAGCCAGTATCGGGCCCGGGATGGCAATCTACTCCAAATACGCCGCTATCCTCGAATCTAACGGCACTTCTATGGGTGTTCGCACCGCCCTGCAACTGATTAACCAGATTCTCGACGAATTTCTCACCGAACAAGAAGGAGAATTTGATAGTGATACCCGTTGGGCGCTGACTTGGTTCGAGCAGTACCAATTCAACGAAGGACTATATGGCGATGCAGAAACCCTGTCCAAAGCCAAAAACACCAGTATTCAGGGCATGGTTGAAGCTGGCATACTAGAGGCAAAAGCCGGTAAAGTGCTAGAAATCAAACTAATTCCCAAAGATACCTCTAGACTTCTAGAACTAGCGGGAATTGTCGAGAATGCCCCACCAGATGCCTCCGTTAACGAAGATTATTTGACATGAGACGATTAGTCCTTGATGCTGGGCCACTTATTGCCCTGTTATCGAGCCAAGATAATTACCACAAGGAAGCGATAAAGGGGTTTGCACAACTACCGCAGGAATTTGGCGCAGTTTTAACCCCTTTACCCATCTTGTTCGAGGTTTATAAATTCGTAGCTAGGGAACAATGTCCACAAGTAGCGCAAAAGGCATTAACTATAATTAAAGAAGAGACCACAATCGTGCCGCTTGAAATGGAAACCATGCAGACTACATTTGATTTAGTCATACAAATGACCAATTGGCAGGGTAGTCTAGAAGATGCTTCAGTGGTAGTCATTGCTCAAAAATTTAACGCCCTAATCTGGACTCTCGATTACAGAGACTTAACTTGGTTTAAAAACATTGAGCTATGGACACCATCTACCTAATCTTTGTGACCTCCGTGCCTTTGTGGTTCCCCAAACTTTGTGACCTTTGTGCCTTTGTGGTTCCCCAAACTTTGTGACCTTTGTGCCTTTGTGGTTCCCCAAACTTTGTGACCTTTGTGCCTTTGTGGTTCCCCAAACTTTGTGACCTTTGTGCCTTTGTGGTTCAAAATCCCCCCTCTCCCAAATCCCCACAAGTTTCTAATCTCAAATTGTAATTATGTTTAAAACAATCAAGTTTAAAAACTTTAAATCATGGCAAGATACAGGAGACATTTCCTTAGCTTCTCTTACAGGATTTTTTGGTAATAATAGCTCTGGAAAATCCAGCATTATTCAATTCTTTTTACTTCTCAAGCAAACTGTGGAGTCTAGCGATCGCCAAAGAGTCTTAAACACAGGGGATGAAAGAAGTTATGTTGAGTTAGGGACATTGTATGATATTGCTTATAATCATATTATCCCCAGTGTAATCTCTTTTAAATTAGAATGGGATTTATCAGAAGAATTAAATATTTTTAATCCCGAAAGCTCTCAAGAAGATGTACTTTTTTCCTTAAACTCTCTGGAATTTTATTCAGAAATAAAGCTAAATGATAATCAAATATTTTTAGAAAATTTTTGCTATAATTTTAACTATAATTCAGAAAATATAAGCTTTAAATTCAAGAAAAATGCCGAAAAAGACTCCTGTGAATATGAACTACAATCAGAAGGATATCAACCGAAAAGAAGTAGGGGGAGAGCTTGGCCTCTCCCAGTTCCAATAAAAAACTATGGTTTTCCTGACCAAGCAATTAGTTATTTTCAAAATACAGGCTTTTTATCGGATTTTTCCCTAGCCTATGAAAAAGCATTTGAGAGTATCTATTATCTTGGTCCCCTGAGAGAATACCCCAAAAGAATTTACTCTTGGGCCGGAGAAAAACCGCGAGATGTTGGTCGTAGGGGAGAATTAGCTATTCCGGCCTTACTAGCTTCTCAACAATCAACCATTCAAGAGACCATTGCTTACTGGCTAAAAGAATTAGCTCTAATTCATAGTTTTCAGGTGCAAGCAATTGCAAAAGATCGCAAAGACTATGAAGTTTTGGTACAAAGATTTCCCAATACAGCAAAAGTTTTAATAACAGATGTCGGCTTTGGTGTTTCTCAGGTTTTACCTGTTTTGGTTCTGTGTTATTATGCGCCAGAAGGCTCAACAATCATTTTAGAACAGCCAGAAATTCATCTGCATCCTTCCGTACAGGCTGGACTTGCCGATGTATTTATTGATGCTATTAAAACTCGCAAAATTCAAATCATTGTCGAGAGTCATAGCGAACATTTACTGCGTCGTCTTCAGCGTCGTATTGCTGAAGAAAAAGACGGATTAAGCCCTCAAGACATTAAACTTTACTTCTGTAATTCCAAGCAAGATGGAAGCTCTAGTTTAACCACCTTAGAAATCGACGACTTTGGAAATATTGCCAACTGGCCAGAAAATTTCTTTGGTGATGAAATAGGAGATTTATTTGCCATGACCGAAGCTGCTATGAAACGTCAGATAGTTAGTGAATAAACCCATGAAAGTCATTATTGATACGAACGTCTTAATCGCCGCTAACGGTAGAGATTGTCCTCAAGTTACTCCTAAATGTCAGTTAAGGACAGGACAATATTTAAAAGACATAAAAGAAAATGGAATCATTGTGATAGACAATCAATGGCTAATCTTAAAAGAATATAGAAACAAAGTAAATCAAACAGGACAACCAGGAATAGGAGACGCATTTCTCAAATGGGTATTGACTAATCAGACAAACTCTCAACGTTGTCAACAAGTCAAGATTCATCCTTCAGAAGATAATAGCTTTCAAGAATTTCCTGATGATACTCAATTAAAAAAATTCGACCCATCAGACCGAAAATTTGTCGCTGTTGCCCTCGCCGCACAAGATTGCCCTCCCATTATCAACGCTGTGGATTCAGACTGGGCCGAGTTTTACGAAGCCCTAACCATCTACGGAATCAGCATAGAGTTTCTTTGTGGTGAAATCGTCTCCCCACAGACCACTCAAGCACAAGTACCTAACCCTCCGTGACCTCTGTGCCTCTGTGGTTCAAAATCCCCCTTCGTGACCTTTGTGCCTTTGTGGTTCCCCAAACTTTGTGACCTTTGTGCCTTTGTGGTTATCTCTCCCAAATTGAGGCATTATAAAAATAACTCCTCATCAAATCCCATGGCAATCAGCAATCGTGAACGAGTCGGACGCGCCCTAGATTTCCTCAGAGAGGGACTATACCCCTTCATTGAACGAGAAATGAAAGCAAGCTACGGCCAGAAGTGGGTGGCCGTGGCCTTAAGTTGCCTCCCTGAGAGCTACACGATCCGCAGGACAGGTGATGCCGTCCTCAAAGAAGACGTTTCGGCCCTACTAATTGTCCTCTGGGAGCAGTGGAATGAAGTTTTTAAGAAAACCCTAGGCAGAAGCGATCGCTCTCTGTCCAGTGAACTAAGAGATGTCCGCAACGCCTGGGCCCATAACGATGCTTTCAGCCTCGACGATGCTTACCGGGCTTTTGACAGCATCTCTCGCCTACTGAGTTCGGTTTCCGCCGACACCCAAGAGGTGGAGAAGCAGAAGCAAGAAATCCTCAGACTTCGCTTTGAAGAACAGGCCCGGCGAGAGACAAGGCGCCAAGCGATCGCACCTACGGAAGGACAACCGATGTCGGGATTGAAACCCTGGCGGGAAATCGCCACCCCCCACCCCGATGTGGCTTCTGGACGCTTCCAACAGGCCGAATTTGCCGCCGACCTCTGGCAAGTCTATCTCGATGAAGGCTCTGACGAATACCGCGACCCGACGGAATTTTTCCGCCGCACCTACCTCACAGAAGGACTCAAGCAACTTCTGACCAATGCCCTGCTGCGTCTGAGTGGTAATGGCGGAGAGCCGGTGATTGAACTGCAAACTAACTTCGGTGGCGGAAAAACCCACGCCATGCTGGCCCTCTACCATCTGTGCAATGCTTTGGCGATCGAAGATCTTCCCGGTATGGAGTCGATCTTCCAAGCTCTGAACATTAAAAAACCCCCCGAAAATGTCAACATTGCTGTTCTGGTCGGCACTAAAGTCCAGCCTAGTGGCATTCCCCCCTATAAACCGGAACACAACAAGCAAAATCGACCAGAAATCAAGACCCTGTGGGGAGAAATAGCTTGGCAACTCGGCGGCGCTGAGGGCTACGCTCTAGTTCGCAACGCCGATGAAACTTCCACTAATCCCGGGGACGCACTCAAAATATTGTTTAATCGTTTTTCACCCTGTTTGATCTTGATCGACGAATGGGTTGCCTATGCCAGGCAATTGCACGACAAGAACGATATTGCCGGCGGTAGTTTTGACACCCAGTTTACTTTTGCCCAAACCCTGAGCGAGTCGGCGAAAAATGCCCAGCAGACGCTTTTGGCTGTGAGTATCCCCGCTTCGGAAACCGTTGACGAAAAAACCGGAGAAGTACGGGCTACAGATGTTGAAACCGGAGGAGAACGGGGCACAGAGGCCCTAGACCGCCTTAAAAATGCGATCGGGCGCGTCCAGTCCCCCTGGCGACCCGCCAGTGCCGAGGAGAGTTTCGAGATCGTCCGCCGCCGCCTGTTCCAGACCATGACTGACTCGGAACTATATGTGGCCAGGGATGCGGTTATTAAAGCTTTCTCCGAGATGTATCGCACCCAGGCCCAGGAGTTTCCTAGCGAATGCCGGGAGGCTGACTACGGGCGCCGCCTGCGGGAAGCCTATCCCATTCACCCGGAATTTTTTGATCGCCTCTACTCCGACTGGTCAACCCTCGATAAATTCCAACGCACCAGGGGTGTTTTGCGACTCATGGCCAAGGTCATCCATTCCCTTTGGGAGCGAGAGGACAAGAGCTTGTTGATCATGCCGTCCCACGTCCCGATGGATGATGCTCAGGTTCAGTCGGAGTTAACCCGCTACTTAGATGATAATTGGGTTCCGATCATCGAAAAGGATGTGGATGGCCCCAATTCTCTGCCCCTCGACATCGATCGCCAAAATTCCAACCTGGGACGCTATTCTGCTTGCCGTCGGGTTACGCGCACTATTTACCTTGGCTCGGCCCCCACGATTCGGGCTGCTAACCGAGGACTAGAAGATAAGAGGATAAAACTCGGTTGCGTGCAGCCGGGGGAGACTGTAGCCACTTTTGGTGATGCCCTACGGCGGCTAACAGATCGGGCCACCTACCTCTACATCGATGGCAACCGTTACTGGATTTCTAACCAGCCCAACGTTACCCGCACCGCCCAAGATCGGGCAAACCTGCTCTTTGAGGAGCGGTATAAAGTGACAGAAGAAATCGTCCGGTGCTTGAAGGCCGACCAGCAGCGGGGCGAGTTTGGAGCGATTCATATTGCCCCAGAATCTACTGCTGATATTCCCGATGATCCTCATCTGGGGGTGCGGCTTGTAGTTCTCGGTCCTGGGCAACCCCACAGCAAATCCGCCGAAGATAGCCCCGCTCGGCGTTTAGTGGCGGAAATTCTCAATCAGAGAGGGGGTAGCCCCCGCTATTACAAGAATACGCTTGTATTCGTTGCCGCTGACAAGTCGAACTTGGAAAACTTAGAGAAGAACGTCGCCGGATATCTTGCCTGGAATTCAATTGTGGCGGATAAGGAAACCCTCAATCTCGATGTTTCTCAGAATAAACAGGCGATCACTAAGCGCGATCAAGCCGACAAGGAGGTAAGCACAATCCTCAACCAAACCTATAAGTGGCTGCTGGTTCCAGAGCAACCCGACCCCCAGAAAGGCATCCACTGGACTGAAACCCCTCTTCAGGGGGATGATTCCCCTATCGATCGAGCCAGCCGCAAACTGGTTCATGAGGGGCAACTGATTACCCATTACTCTGGTGACAACCTGCGGAGGGAAGCCCTCGACAAATACCTGTGGCGTTCAACTAACCACATCGATCTGAAACGTCTGTGGGAGTACCTAGCGCAGTATCTTTACTTGCCCCGTCTCAAGAACCAGGATGTTCTACTTCAAACTGTGCGGAACGGAGTCCGTTCTACGCTTGTACAGGAGAACTTCGCTTATGCAGAGGGCTGGGATGAGGCGAAGCAAAGATATACTGGTCTTGTCATCCTTCGGGATATTAACCCGAGTATCAGCAGTCACATCCTTCTGGTTAAGCCTGATGTAGCCATGGGGCAGCTAGAGGCCGAGAAACCAGCTAACCCCCCGACCGCTGCCGAGACTGATTCCGTTATCTCTAGTGACCCCGATCGGCCGCCATCTTTACCCTCTGGTGTTGGATTAACTGCGAAAGAGTCCCCCGATGATCTGGTTGAGAAAAAGCCAGTTCTGCGGAGGTTTTACGGCATTGTCTCGATCGATCCCCTGCGGATCAATCGAGACGCTCCAGCGATCGCCAATGAGATCATCCAGCATCTCACCCGACTCAGTGGGGCCAGGGTTAAGGTAACACTGGAGATTGAAGCCGAAATTCCCGATGGTGCGCCCGATGATGTGGTGCGGACGGTGACGGAGAATTGTCGGACTTTGAAATTTAATAATCAGTCTTTTGAACTGGAGTGAATATCGGGAAATTTCCCTATCTGGATTCGGTCATGGCTCTCTTATTCTTTGTGTGATCAGTTTAACTTACTATAGAAGCGATCAATCTTTGTGTCCTCTGTGTCTGGAGTGGTTCCTTCCACTCCCTCGCCAGCAGGACTGTATCTTAGAATACATTTTACCCACCAAACCTAAGAGAGCAATAATAATCCCCCTTTTATCTGAAAAAGAGGGATTTATTTAGTCCAAATTGGTTAGATTGTGAGGAAAGTTTTCACCCTTCTCAGTCTCAAGACAAGAGATTTTCTGCTGATGTCTTCCCACTACCAAAGTCCGCGGATAGGAGATACACTAGGCTCGGGAGCAGGTTGGGGAGCAACTTCAGTAAAGGTTCTGGTTTCCGGGGGTAAAGCGGGAAGTCCCCAAGCGGGTTGTTTTTCGTTGATTTCTCTTAAAAGTTGCGAGCGAGTGCTACTGACGGCGATTTCTGATTTTAGTTTCAAGCGGGAAACCCAATAGGGATGAGCTTTACCCACATAAACTAATTTGCCATCTACCACTTGCAAAATCACGTCATCACCACCCATGGCATCCCCAACAATACGAGTGGTGGTTCCGTCAGCAAAGTCGCCGTTGAAAATTTCTTTGCCATCCACTGTTACAAGTCTGATCAATTGGATGGACATAATGCCACCCACGGTTCCCCGGACGCGACCGAGTATATAGTCACCGGGGTTGAGTTGCGGCTCACCCCTGTAGGTGTCATGGCCGCGCAGTTGACTGATCAGGATTTCGTTATTTTGTGGTCCTGCTTGTGCGGGTACAGCACCAACGGTAGTTAGGGCAACTAAACCGGCAAAACCAGCGACAAGGGAAATTTTGTTAAACACAATTACCTCAAGCAAAAAGTTAGTAAATTGTCTATAGACGTTTTAGATTATAACCTAGTTCCCAATTTTGTCTATATTGCGAAATATTAGTTTAATAATTTCTCGATCGAGCGGTTGGAGGTTTCAGTTATCAGTTATCAGATTGCAGTTTTAAGTAGACAGTGTTGGGTGAAAACTTCGGTGTCTTCTGGACATCAGGTGAAAAATGTTCACTATGTCACATAATGGGCGCAAGCAGTTCGATAAACTCACTGACCACCTTGCGCCCCTACAGCCGGCACGATGTTAATGGTAGGGACATAAGGCTTATGCCGTTTTTTCGATAAGATAAGCTGATCACTTTAACTCCAATATAACCAAACTTGGGAGCTTTCTTTTCACTGATTACTGATTACTGTTTACTGCTCACTGAAAAACCCCCACCCCCCCACTTCCCCTGAAAACTGGATTAAGCTAGGCTCTAAGACCGCTCGACATTGCTGAATAATTGAGGATCGAGGGTGGGTAGTTCGATATCTTTTTCTGCTGGGGAAGAGGCCAACTGGAAGCGGTTTAAGGTTTGTTGAACGCGATCAAAAATGGTGATTTTTTGCTCGCTATTGTTCTGGGGTTCGGGAATAGGTTCCACTTCTAGCGGAGGCTGAATCCCAGAGGCCGGTTCGTTAATCTCCTTTGTCTCTGGTATGGTGGTTAGGGGAGATTCGATCGCTTCAGGGGTTTCCTCCACCTTTTCGATTGTTTCTGTCTCTACTGGTTTTTCTTCCACGATTGGGCTTTCTGGCTCAATAACAGGGTTTTCCTCAACTATAGGGCTTTCTGGCTCAATAACAGGGGTTTCCTCAACTACAGGGTTTTCTGGCTCAATAACAGGGGTTTCCTCAACTACAGGGTTTTCTTCCTCAACTATAGAGGTTTCTGGTTCGATAACAGGGGTTTCTTCCTCTGGACTGGGAATAGTTTGATAGTTGGGATCAACGATGCTACGGGCAATTGTAGGGGATAAATCGCCGCGGACTAATTGACTGAGGCCGTCTTGGTAAGAGGGATCAAAGCTAATCACGCGCACGCTGGTATTAAACTCGTTTTCGACTTTATTTCCCTGACCATCGATGAATTCTAGTTGTACCCAGTTATTGCCCTTGGCAAAACCCTTGAGATAAATCGGTTCCCAAGTATCAAGCAGAAAACTGTCACCGTTGACAGTGACACGAATGCGCCAATCTTGAAGATTATTATCCCCGTTGGCAGTATTGGACAGACGTAGAGGAGCATTACTCAGATAAAAATCGAGCAGGATCGGTTCCGCACCGTAGATTCCTTGCGGACTACTGTAGGTTAACAGGGGTAAGTTATGATCAGGGGCATTTTTGCCTGTTTTTGTCAGAATATGAAAGGTTGTTTCAGCAAATGCCCCATCATTTTTAAAACTTTCCTGCCAAGGACGCAGGGCCAAGACGCGCAGGGTATGAGTACCTGGGGCAAGATTTTCTAGGATAATCGGTTGCTTGAGGTCGTAAATAGCTGCTGCTGGTTCATTATCGACAATTAGACTCAAGTGGGGTCCTAATTTCAGGGTATCGTCTTGGAAAATTGGCAGATCTGACACTTGTAGTTTAACTATCACCTGGGTGTCATCGAAAACCTGTTCGGCCAGAGGGCTGAGAATCGTTACTTGGGGGGCGTAACGCTCTAAACTGGGGCGCAGTTCCTGAATTAGGGCCGGGGGAGCAACCTCAGAAATGCGGCCTTGGACGACGGGAAGATTAGAGGTTTCGGAAGTGGGGAGATTGGTGGCTGTCAAGCGATCGCCACAGGCGTTTAACAGAGTGGTCAGTAAACCGATCACAAGACATATATGAAGGGTTTTGACTGGGATTAATTTATGTAGTAGGGATAGCACGTTCCTCCTAGAGCCAAGGCCAAAATCTATACAAACCATTGATTTTTGCTAGAGTCATTGAATGCTCTGGTGTCAGCAAAAGCGCGAGAAGATCAGGTTATGGCCTCAATTTTACAGAATTGTTTGATTGTTTTTTGAGAATCTATCTATTGAATTTTCTATATGGTCTGGTGAGGGAGAAAAAGGGGAAATCGGCTTCTGGGGCGACAATTAATAAACTTTTGTAAAGAAAAATTACCGGTCTGACCCTGACTAAGACCGTCCATAGCAGAAAATGTCTCTCCTATCAAGGATTGAGAGAATTTTAATTATTGTTAAGCACAACGAACAGAGGAGAGAACAAAGACTTATCATCTACTATTGATGCTTTCGACTGGAATCTCACCCAAGAGGAAAGTCAAGCGACATTAACAAAAGGTGGGTCAGATTTCAACTTGCCTTTTTTAGGTTAAAAAATCTATCCTCAAATAAAACGCTAAGTCTATTGTCGAGAGAGGAGAATCCTCATGGCACTCCCCCCCAAAGAGGCGGTAGCTAAAGTGATTGTAGATAAAGACCCAGTACCTACTTCCTTTGAGAAGTGGGGTCAACCGGGGCATTTTGATCGCACTTTAGCCAAAGGACCCAAAACCACTACCTGGATTTGGAACCTACACGCCAACGTCCACGATTTTGATAGTCAAACCAGCGATCTCGAAGATATTTCTCGGAAAATCTTCAGCGCCCACTTCGGACATCTCGCCGTTGTCTTCGTTTGGCTAAGTGGAATGTACTTCCACGGCGCGAAATTTTCTAACTATGAAGCTTGGTTAACCAACCCGCTCGCCATCAAACCCAGCGCCCAAGTGGTCTGGCCGATCGTCGGTCAAGGCATCCTCAACGGCGATGTGGGCGGCGGTTTCCACGGGATTCAGATCACCTCTGGTCTGTTCTACCTCTGGCGAGCTTCTGGTTTCACCAACAGCTATCAGCTATACTGCACCGCTATCGGTGGTTTAGTGATGGCGGGCCTGATGCTGTTTGCCGGTTGGTTCCATTACCACAAAAGCGCACCGAAACTGGAATGGTTCCAAAACGTGGAATCGATGATGAACCACCACTTGGCGGGTTTACTCGGCTTAGGTTCCCTAGGTTGGGCCGGTCATCAGATTCACGTTTCTTTACCGGTGAACAAACTCCTCGATGCGGGAGTCGCTCCCCAAGACATCCCCTTGCCCCACGAGTTCATTCTCGAACCGAGCAAGATGGCGGATTTATATCCCAGTTTCGCCCAGGGTTTGACCCCCTTCTTTACCCTTAACTGGGGTGCTTACTCGGATTTCCTCACCTTCAAAGGTGGCTTGAACCCCGTGACTGGTGGTCTCTGGCTTTCCGATACCGCTCACCATCACTTGGCGATCGCTGTATTGTTCATCATTGCTGGTCATATGTACCGTACCAACTGGGGTATCGGTCACAGCATGAAGGAAATCCTCGAAAACCACAAAGGTCCCTTCACCGGTCAAGGTCACAAAGGACTGTACGAAATCCTGACCACCTCTTGGCACGCCCAGTTAGCGATTAACCTGGCTCTCTTAGGTTCGCTAACCATCATCGTGGCCCACCATATGTACGCCATGCCGCCCTATCCCTATCAGGCGACTGACTACGCCACCCAACTATCCTTGTTCACTCACCACACTTGGATCGGTGGCTTCTTAATCGTCGGTGCGGGAGCGCACGGAGCGATCTTCATGGTGCGCGACTACGATCCAGCCAAAAACGTGGATAACCTGCTCGATCGGGTGATCCGTCATCGCGACGCAATTATCTCCCACCTGAACTGGGTATGTATTTTCCTCGGCTTCCATAGCTTCGGTTTATACATTCACAACGACACCATGCGGGCTTTTGGTCGTCCCCAAGATATGTTCTCGGATACGGGAATTCAACTACAACCCATCTTTGCCCAATGGGTACAAAGTCTCCACACCCTAGCCCCCGGCAACACCGCTCCTAACGCTCTCACTACCGCTAGTTATGCTTTCGGTGGCGACGTGGTAGCAGTGGGTGGCAAAGTGGCCATGATGCCGATCACTCTCGGTACTGCCGATTTCCTCGTGCATCACATCCACGCCTTCACCATCCATGTCACCGTGTTGATTCTCCTCAAAGGGGTTCTCTACGCTCGTGGTTCCCGTCTGATTCCCGATAAAGCGAATCTCGGTTTCCGTTTCCCCTGCGATGGTCCCGGTCGCGGCGGTACCTGCCAAGTTTCGGGTTGGGATCACGTCTTCCTCGGCCTGTTCTGGATGTACAACTCCATCTCGGTCGTAATCTTCCACTTTAGCTGGAAAATGCAGTCCGATGTCTGGGGAACCGTCGCCCCCGATGGCACTGTCACCCACGTTACCCTTGGTAACTTCGCCCAAAGTGCCATCACCATCAACGGTTGGTTACGCGATTTCCTCTGGGCGCAAGCAGCGCAAGTCATTAATTCCTATGGCTCCGCTCTGTCTGCCTACGGAATCATGTTCCTAGCCGGTCACTTCGTCTTCGCGTTTAGCTTGATGTTCCTGTTCAGTGGTCGCGGCTACTGGCAAGAATTAATCGAGTCGATCGTCTGGGCGCACAACAAGTTAAGAGTTGCCCCCGCTATCCAACCTCGCGCCCTGAGCATCATTCAAGGTCGTGCCGTTGGTGTGGCTCACTACCTCTTAGGCGGTATTGTCACCACTTGGGCATTCTTCTTGGCCAGAAGTCTCTCGATTGGCTAAACTTGCCTATAAGGGCTTGCCAGTCCCCCGGGGATTGGCAAGACTAGGCTCAACAGGCGTCGATTGACCGATACCTCTGTAAGCGTTTCCTATTACAGAAGGTGAATTGAAAAAAGGAAATAACCAGCACTCGTGTAAGAGCCTCAGTTATTTAGAGAGGAGAATTTCCTAAACAGCTATGGCAACTAAATTCCCTAAATTTAGCCAAGATCTAGCCCAAGATCCGACCACCCGTCGGATTTGGTACGGGATCGCCACAGCCCACGATTTTGAAAGTCATGATGGCATGACGGAAGAGAATCTCTACCAAAAGATTTTCGCGTCGCACTTCGGCCACATTGCAATCATTTTCCTGTGGACTTCCGGCACTATATTCCACGTCGCTTGGCAAGGTAACTTCGAGCAGTGGATCAAAGACCCCTTAAACATCCGTCCCATCGCCCACGCGATTTGGGATCCCCAGTTCGGTAAAGGCGCTGTAGATGCCTTCACCCAAGCTGGCGCTTCTAACCCTGTTAACATCGCCTATTCCGGGGTTTACCACTGGTTCTACACCATCGGTATGACCTCCAACCAAGACCTATACCAAGGTGCGGTGTTCCTGCTGATTCTCTCGGCGATTTTCCTCTTTGCTGGCTGGTTACACTTACAACCTAAGTTCCGTCCTAGCCTCGCTTGGTTCAAAAACGCTGAATCTCGCCTGAACCACCACCTCGCCGCTCTGTTCGGTGTTAGCTCTCTGGCTTGGACCGGACACCTCGTTCACGTTGCTATCCCCGAATCCCGCGGTCAGCACGTTGGTTGGGACAACTTCCTCTCCACTCCCCCCCACCCGGCGGGTTTACTACCCTTCTTCACCGGTGACTGGAGTGTGTATGCGGAAAACCCCGATACTGCTAACCACATTTTCGGTACTGCCCAAGGCGCGGGAACTGCGATCCTCACCTTCTTAGGTGGTTTCCATCCCCAAACCGAGTCCCTCTGGTTAACCGATATGGCTCACCACCACTTGGCGATCGCTGTGATCTTCATTGTGGCTGGTCATATGTACCGCACCAACTGGGGCATCGGTCACAGCATCAAGGACATCCTCAATGCACACAGACCCCCCAGTGGTAAGTTAGGAGCCGGTCACAAAAATCTTTATGACACGGTTAACAACTCTCTCCACTTCCAACTCGGTTTGGCTCTCGCTTCTTTAGGCGTGATCACCTCTCTGGTGGCGCAGCATATGTACGCGCTACCCCCTTATGCCTTTATCGCTAAGGACTACACCACCCAAGCGGCTCTTTATACTCACCACCAATACATCGCTGGTTTCCTAGCGGTGGGTGCTTTCGCCCACGGTGCTATCTTCTTCGTGCGTGACTATGATCCCGAAGCGAACAAAGATAACGTCCTGGCCCGGATGCTGGAGCATAAAGAAGCGATCATCTCTCACCTAAGCTGGGTTTCCCTTTTCTTAGGTTTCCACACCCTCGGCCTCTACGTTCATAACGATGTGGTCGTCGCTTTCGGTACTCCCGAAAAACAAATCCTGATCGAACCTGTGTTCGCTCAATTCGTGCAAGCAGCTTCGGGTAAAACCCTGTACGGCATGAACGTACTGTTGTCTAACCCCGATAGTATCGCTTACACCGCCTATCCCAACTACGGTGATGTTTGGTTACCCGGTTGGCTAGACGCAATCAATAGCGGCACTAACTCCCTCTTCTTAACCATCGGTCCTGGCGACTTCCTCGTTCACCATGCGATCGCTCTTGGTTTACACACCACCGTTCTAATCCTGGTTAAAGGTGCTTTAGACGCTCGTGGTTCCAAATTAATGCCCGATAAAAAAGACTTCGGGTATTCCTTCCCTTGCGACGGTCCTGGCCGTGGCGGTACTTGCGACATCTCTGCTTGGGATTCCTTCTACCTAGCCATGTTCTGGATGTTGAACACCTTGGGTTGGTTAACCTTCTACTGGCACTGGAAACACCTCGGTGTCTGGTCGGGTAACGTGGCTCAGTTTAACGAAAACTCCACCTACCTGATGGGCTGGTTCCGCGATTACCTCTGGGCTAACTCGGCTCAGTTAATCAACGGTTACAACCCCTACGGTGTTAATAACCTTTCTGTCTGGGCCTGGATGTTCCTCTTTGGACACCTCGTTTGGGCAACCGGTTTCATGTTCCTGATCTCTTGGCGTGGTTACTGGCAAGAGTTGATCGAAACTATCGTTTGGGCCCACGAACGCACTCCTCTGGCGAACCTCGTTCGTTGGAAAGACAAACCCGTGGCTCTCTCGATCGTTCAGGCTCGTTTGGTTGGTTTAGCTCACTTCACCGTTGGCTATATCTTCACCTACGCCGCCTTCTTGATCGCCTCCACTGCTGGCAAGTTCGGCTAAACCTTGAATTAGGTGACTAAAAAACCCCCCGCCCATTGGTGGGGGGTTTTTGTTTATGATTGATCATAAAAGCGCGGCTCAATCTCAAAAATCTATGCAGGTGGAAGAATTAAAACAACTTTATGATCAGGACTTTGTTTTGTGGATTGAGCGAACCACCGAACAAATTCGACGCGGGGAGATTAAAAATTTAGATTGGGAACATCTTTTAACGGAGATAGAAGATTTGGGGCGAGAACAAAGAAACAAAGTGGAAAGCTATCTAATTCAAACCGTTAAACATTTATTGATGTATCAGTATTGGCTGACGGAAAAAGGTAATTGTGGCCGGGGATGGACCGATGAAATCGATAATTTTCGTCTAGAACTAGAAATTTTATTCCAGTCAAAAACCCTCTACAATTATGGTGCTTCTAGGCTAGATATAATTTATGATAAAGCCAAGCGATCGGTGATCAAAAAAACTGGTTTATCTGTTGATACGTTTCCGCAAGTTTGTCCTTATACCTTTGCAGAAATTATAGATTTTGATTTTTTACCAGTTTAGAATAGGAGAATTAAAGGCAAGAAAGAAAATTATCGTTATAATGAAGTTGTGGCTTATTCTTGAATCAGCTTATTCTGTCAGCGATAGAGTATTATGGGTCAAAAATCTTACGCAGTTTTCCAAGCAGTGGAAAATAAAGCTAACCTTCTAGCGGGTTATTGGGGTGACTTCAAAACGGAGATTATTCAGCATTTGCCTGAATCCTATCATGGTGAGATCCACGAACTTTCTAGTAATCTAGAGAAAGCTTTAGAAGTTTTAATCAATGAATTGCGCCATCCTACCCTGATTTTAGCGACGACTGGCACGACGAGCAGTGGGAAGAGTACCCTAGTTAATTTCCTCTGTGGTGCTGATATTGTGCCGATGGCACAGCGAGAAATGAGTGCAGGAACAGTTACCATTGAGTATAGCGAAGAAAAGACTTTAATTATTGAAAAAACACCGGGGGCGTTGTGGGAATGCGGGAAGTGGGAAAAGATTAGCGACGAAGATATTTATAGTCGCTTAAAACAGTTAATGAAGGCTTATATTAAAGCCAGAAAAAAACAACCTGATTTAGCTTATCCTCGATCTATTATTTATTATCCTTTTAGACTGGTTAAAGATGAAAGTTTCTTAGAATTGCCTAAAGGGGTTAGAGTTAAATTATTAGATTTACCCGGGTTATCTTATGTAGGAGATGAGGGAAATATTGGGATGATCAAACAATGTCGTGAAGCTTTATGTTTAGTAACATATAACAGCGCAGAAACAGATCCTTATAAAGTTGATAATCTGTTATCAGAAGTTGTTGATCAAGTTAAAGATTTAGGCGGCTCTCCTGCACGAATGCTATTTATTTTAAATCGGATTGATATATTCAGATCAGATGATGATTGGCAAGAAAGTGAAAGTGAGTTTGTTGAAGAAACGACTGAAAACATTAAGGAAAAACTGATCGAGAATTTAAGAGAATATACAAAAGATATTGAAAATTTGAGAATTGTAAAACTGAGTACATGGCCAGCTTTATTGGCTTTACAAATTCAGGATAATAAGAAATTGCTTCAGGATCTGTTAGAGGAATTACCTACAAGAGAGGAAAATTGGTCAGAGCATGATCAAACTAGACTTGAGAAAGTATTAAAACCCTATGAGCAAGCCATAGATAACTTTCAAGTTTTAATTAAGGAAATCATGAAGCGAGGAAACTTAAGTCTTGATGCTAAACAATGGACTATCTCTCAACAAGAACAAATTGCCAAAGAGTTATTCAAACAATCCTATGCAGAAGAATTTGAAAAGAAACTAAGCAAGCACATAGCAGAACATTTTCCTAAATTAGTTATTCCCCAAGCTATAGAAAAATTTAATGTAGCGGCGGGAAATAGTATTGCACAATGGGCAGTACAAACTACTACGGCAATTCTTAACAGTTCGGAAGAAAATTATCAGCAAGAATCTGAATTGTTATCACAAACAAAAGAAAATCTTGATTCTTTTCTCCAAGCTAGTAATGCCAAATTAAGACAGCCTCTAGCCGTTTTTGAAAAATTAGATATTGATACCAAAACAGCCGATAATTTAGTAGCTAGTTTAAGAGAGGCTATCAATGAACTTCAATTTACTCCCCCTTATGACCAAATTCAAGAGAAATTAGTTCCCTTAGTTGAGTGGAGAGAGGCACTAAAGACTGTTATTAGAAACGTCTTAGAAGCAGTAGTTAAATCTTTAGATAATGGCAGAGTTGATTTGGACAATATCAACTTTAAAAAGGCCAATGTTAATCAGGTTAATATGCTAAAAAACAACTTGGATATCCTGATTCAATTGGGCTATACAGGTTCAGATGCAAGAAATGGTTTATTAATCACAGCAAAAAGGGATAAAGAGAAATTAAGTCTTCAAATAATTAAAAAAGAGTTAAATAATTTATCAATTAATCTAACTATCATATTATCGCAAATATTAAAGAGAGTGTCTGCTCAGGAGATTAACAGAATAGAGGAATCTGTATCTGAATTGTTTAGATTTCATATTAAACATATAGAAAAGGGTGCTGAAGAAAAAGCACCAAATTTTGTTATAAAATTTCCACAATCTGAACTTAATACATTTACTAGAAAACTGGAATTTGACTTTAATTTGGAGTCTGATATTGAAATCAGTTCTGGTACTTACAGAAGTTTTAAACACTGGCTATGGATGAAAAAAAAGGAAAGCATGATTGCAGAAATTCCAAGCACTGAAACTCTTTTACAGAATTGGATTCATCAATTCCAGCAACAGGGCGAACCTGAAATGTTATGTTCAATGTTTGAATGGCTATTAGAACAGATTGATAATTTAAAAAAAAATGTAGATCATAAAACCCATGACATTTTTAATAGCTATTTAGCCAGCCTAGAAAAAGCTCAACAGGAAATAACTACTAACTACGAGGAAACACAAATTATATGGAAACCTATCCAAGAAAGAGCTAAATTTTTAGAACAAAGCCTTGCGGAATTAGAAAATTTTGAAAAAGAGGAGGTGAATTAGTGAATAATAAATATTTTTCGAGTATTTGTAAAGATGTTTTTGCAATTGTGTATCCAAAAATAAAATCTAAAAAAGGAGGTGTACTCTATCATGTTTTAAGTATTATTCTTGAAAGAGAAGAATCTCAGAGAGATGATCTATGTCGTTATTTTGGAATTAATCAATCCTCTTGTTTAGATGAAGATAAAAGGTTGTCTGGTGAATTTCTTAATGATGTAACAAAGCTCGTTTATGTAGAAAGGCTTAAATTCGGGGACTTTAATTCAACAAATCTTGCAACTGGCATAAGTGATATCTTAGATAACGTTGATCTAACAAAATCAAATCAATCAAAGGAAGAACGCCAAATGGAATTAATTATTACAGTAGCTTGTTTAATGGTAGGGGCATTTACTTGTTTTAAATATCTACAAAGGACTCGTTCTAAAAATGAAATTAGTCCGACAGCTTCTTTATGTCTAGCTGTTCCTGCATCAGAAGTTTATAATTTACATGAAGGGTATGATCTTAATAGAGATGATGTTGTAAGATTAATTGATTGTGCTACAGAATTTTTATGTGTGCCAGAGTATAAAAAAATATCTGTAGAGACTATACCGGAGGAAGGACGCTCTCCTGAAAGTCGATTAAAATTCTACGTTAGAATTAATCTCAAAAATGGAGGTAATATCATTGGTAAAGAAACTCAGTATGGAATGAAGCGAGAACTTCCACTTAATGTAACAGGAAAAGTTATACAGATAGGGTTTCTCAAAAATGTCTCTATTCTCAGAGAATTCAACCGTATTTAAGGAGTTAATTTAATGGATTGGAAATCGGCCTCATCCTACTATGAAACCCGTCTCAGTGATGTCTTAAATATCCAACATTTTGCCGTTGACTTAGCCAAACTTCCCCAAGCTGAAGTTCCCTCTAAATTAACAGAAATCCTCCTGCAAGAGGCAATACCTGCTAACCGTCAACTCGAAAGACTGAGAAAAAGAGAATTTCGTATTGCTGTGGTTGGCTTAGAAAAGGCGGGAAAAAGTACCTTTATTAACGCATGGTTAGAATGTGATTTACTTCCTGCCAAAGGAGGAAGATGTACCTTTACCACCACGCAAATTTATTCCGTTAAAAGCGAATCTGAACAAAGATTAGAAGTGCAAACCCGCAGCGAAGAACAATTTATTCATCTTCTCAAAGAATTAGAAACCGTTGGCGCAAAAGAAGACTTAAACACCATTAGAGAAAACGAAATCACCCTAAAACAAGTCAGACGAGAAGGTAATTTAGTTATTCCTTTTACTCGACTAGAAGACATCCGAGAACAACTAAAAAAATACGTTGCTGATGAAAAATACGCCCATGCGGTCCTAGAAGCACGACTTTATACTAATAAACTCGCTCAAGCAGAAGGAATCGTCTTTTATGATGTTCCTGGTTCAGATTCTGGGTTAGCCAAGCACGTTGATGAAGCACAACAAATGTTATCAGACTGTGATGCAGTCATCGTGATTCAGCGTTTTCGCAGTATTCGAGAAGCCGAATTAGAAATTATTAAATTTACAGAACAAGGTGATAAGAATGTCACCATTGCTGATAAATTATTTGTCTTTTTAAGTCATATTGACTCTCTTGGTAGCCCAGAAGCCCTTAAAACTCATATTACAGAAGCCTCTCAGGATTGGTCAAAACGCGCTAATTTACCGGTTAATCGCATTGTTTCTGGTTCAGCAGGAGCTTATTTAATCTTAAATAATCTGGCGGAAGAACATACTCAATTAGAAATCGGAAAAGCCAGCAATATTCAAGATAAATTAAAAACTTTAACTGGAATTATAGATGATGAAATGTTAAGAACTCAAGCTACAGGAATCCCTGAAATTAAACAAAAAATCTTTAATTATATTAATACTGAGCGAGTAGCAATTCTCAAGAAACGCTGTGAAGCTTCCATTGATAAAATTGTCAGCACCTCAGAGGATATTCACCATTTTGTCAGTCAAAGATTTCCCGAAAATCCTGAAGAAGCACAACGCTTTGAAGAGGAAAGAAGAAGAATTGATTTTTCAGAATGGTGGCATACAAAATGGGAACAGATAAAAGCTGATTTACAAAACTTTTATGAAACATCTGCCATTAACAAACCCTTAGAAAAAGTTAATAACGAATCTTCTAGTAGTATCGAAAAGTTTAAAGAACGCTATGGGCAACTGTTAGCCAGTGAAATGGCAAAATTAAGACAAGAAACTTTAAGAAAAAAAGAAATTATTTTTGATGCAAATTCTTTTCCAGACTTCGACAAGGCAAAAGCTAATTATGCTTGGCGGGATGACTTGTATGGGGATGTTAGAAAATTTTTGGATGCCCTTGCTCGACAATTAGCGGCAGAATTAAAAGATGAAGCTTTAAAATTAGTCGATTATATGTCCTCCTTATTATGGGGAAGTTCTCAAGTAAAAGAACGATTAATTGGTTATTCAGAACAGGAGTTTTTAACTCGCTTAGAAAATAGCTTATCAGTGTTATTTTTAAGATTTGCTCGTCCCGTTGCTGAAGCATTAATTCGCGGTCCTGTTAACAGTGATACCCGCAGCCAAATTGTCAAATCATTAGGGGTTGATGTGGAACTGATTGATAACTATTATCAAGGAGATGAACCTGCTTTTAGAGTCTTAAAAAAATACGTTAAGTATGGTTCTGATTTACTCTTTAATCCTAATCTTCGTCAACAGGTGCTAGGTGTAACAGAAATTGCCAAAAACGTTATCGGAATGACGGTAGATACAGTTGGGGTTAATTGGATCGATTTGGCTGACCAATTAACCCCACCCAGAGAGGTTGTTACCTTTGAAGTAACTAATGATATTAACGCTTTTGAAGAATATCTACGCCATGGTATTTTTGAAGCTGCAGGATTTGAGTCCTACTGTATTCAAGAATTAAGAGGATTAGTGGATATTTTTCGAGAAAAAGAAGGAACATGGGCAGGTGTCGCCCAAAACGAATGGTATAAGGAGAATCCTCAGCTTGTAGCAGAATTACCCGCTAATTTGAAATCTCAAGAATTTAATTTAGAAGTTAGTGAACGACTGAGACAATTAGCAATTGCCTTGAAAAGAAATAGTTCCTCTTAATAACGTCAGTTCGGGTTAGGGGAATTTTCTCAGGACTCGGACGGGAGAAGGAAAGTTTTAACCCGGGACAGGATCAAGCTTTCAGCTAATCCAGGATTCGGGTTAAATAGACTCTAATAGATTGTATCCCGTTGACGGGCGGGGCGATCGAGGGATTTAATCGCCGTTTCTAACTCCTCGACGGTCAAACAGGTACCGCCCAGGGCCCCGGCCATAGTGGTAATATGTTCTTCCATGAGAGTACCACCGAGATCGTTGCAACCCCAGTTTAAGGCTTCTGTCGCCCCCTGTAAGCCCAATTTTACCCAACTGGGTTGATGATTTTTAATGCTATTGCCCAGATAAATCCGCGCCACTGCTGTTAATTTTAATGTATCGGCTAAAATTGGTTGATCCCGTCCGACTCGATTTCTCAGGGGTTTGGGGGCCGATTGTCCCACAAAAGGCAATAAAATAAATTCGGTTATTTTAGCCGGATAATTATTTGCTAGGGCGATTTCTTGCTGTTTTCTAATTTTTTCAAGGTGCTGCACCTGTTGACTAGGGGTTTCAATATGACCGCAGAGCATGGTACTGGTGGTATGTAACCCCAAGCGATGGGCAATACCGACTATTTCTAACCAAGTGGCGGCATCGATTTTTTCTGGACAAATTACCCGTCTTACCTCATCGACTAACACCTCGGCAGCCGTCCCCGGGAGAGAATTCACTCCTGCTTCTTGCAGGGAAGCGATAACTTTTTCGTAACTTAAACCGTCTTCTCTAGCGATAAATTGGACTTCTTGGGGTGAAAAAGCGTGTAAATGCAGGTCAGGAAAAGCTTGTTTCAGGTTTTTAACAATTTCGAGGTAATAGTCTAAGGAATTGCCCTTAATCTTGGCTTTTGGGTTTAATCCTCCCTGCATACAAATTTCTGTCGCCCCACGATGGACAGCATCCGCCGCTTTAGCGATAATTTCCTCTAAATTAAGCCAGAAGGCCCCTTCTTCATTTTCATCGCGTCTGAATGCACAAAAACTGCAATGCTGCTCACAAATGTTACTAAAATTAATGTTGCGATTGATCACGTAGGTGACGGTATCTCCCACCTGTTGACGACGCAAAAAGTCGGCCGTTTCCCGAATCTGGGCAATTAAACGGTTATCGGTAGTTTCTAGCAAGATAATCGCTTCTTTTGCCGATAAATTCGCCCCTGACCGCGCTTTTGCCAAAATATCGGTTACGGGTGCGGTGATGGAGGAGTTAGTCACGGGAAATAAATATTGAGGGTTGCCGATCCTAATTGTAGAACGAGGTCAGAAGGAACAGTAAAGAAAGAGAGCCGATTTAATCCTTTTTCTGTTCCCTATTCCCTTGTCTGCACGCGGTAATTTCCGGTTGAGAGCCTTTATTGCAGGGTGGTTTGTTTTTCCTGTTCTTTTTGTTGACGTTTTTTCTTTTCCGCTTCTAGAGCATCTTCGATAACCTTGAGCAGCTGATCCATTTTATCGAGATTACCGCGATAAACATCGAGGTCTTTTTGCAGTTTTTCGCTGGAGAGATGCAGAATTTCTGAGAATTTTTGCAAAATTGGTTCGCGTTTTTCTTTTTCCTTGATTATGTCTGGTTGTGCTTCGGCTAAAATAGTATAAAGACCGATGGCAAACAGGCGACTATACTTAAACTTAGCCGCGTTGATCACCGAAACTAAACTATCAGACAACTGATTGTTACCACCTAGGGCAGGGTTTTGCAGTTGGGAAAGCAAGGAATCAATATTAGTTTCTTTGGCAATAGCGATAATATTTTCGGCATCACGACGATAGACTTCGGGATTACCGTTAACCGCTTGGCACAAAGCATTAAAAATATTCGGTTTATCTTCCCCCGGACGATAGCCTTCCATGAACTTCTCGAAAGAAGTAACCACACCAAGAGCATAAATTGGATCATAATGGAAATCTACATTAACGGAGAGCAGGTGCATCTCGACTAATAATTCCTCAACCACGCGCCGATACACCGAATTGATGGGGCGGGTGTGGCGAGTATAAAAATCACGCTTACTATCGGAAACAGTACGAATTTTGTCCACAGAACCAAACTTCATAAAAATTTAACACTGCTCTCATTTTCCCCCTTCTCGTTCCCCCTGACAAGGCCGGTGATCACCAAAGAGCCACCAGCAGTCAGTCCCCAGAGAGCAAAAGAACGAGTAAGATATAAAGATAAGGACATGGAAAAATCGAGATAATTAGCCGATACTGCCTCTACCAATCGCTTTTTTACTTTTCACTTTTCACTTGACTATATGGCCAATCAAGACGACAAAATCAAAATTATCACTGATAACCGGCAAGCACGCCATCTCTACGAGATTTTAGAGACTTTTGAAGCGGGGGTGCAGTTGCTGGGGACCGAGGTTAAATCTGTGCGCGCTGGTAAGGTAAACCTGCGGGATGGTTACGTTTTAGTCCGCAATGGTGAAGCGGTGTTAATTAATGTTCATATTTCCCCCTACGAACAGAGTAGCGAATATTTTAATCACGATCCGCGCCGGACGAGAAAATTGTTGATGCACAAAAAGGAAATCAGCAAACTCATCGGTCAAGTGGAACAGAAAGGCTTAACTCTTGTGCCTTTGAAGATGTATTTTAAAGGTAGTTGGGTAAAAATCAGCATTGGCCTCGGTAGAGGCAAGAAATTACACGATAAACGCGAAGATTTGAAACGTCGTCAGGATCAACGGGATATGGCACGAGCGATGAAGCGTTAACCAAGACACTTATCGGACTGGCAAAGGTCTAGGTAAGAAACGAGCGAGTTTTGTTAGAGTTGAACTGTATTCGGCTCCTTGCAGCCATCACCATCCCCCTCACCTTGGATTGAAATTTATGTTAAAACTCTTGACAAAAGTAATTAAATATGCTAGGACACCCGCTTTGATCGCTCTATCCTTAGGGGTGGGTGCGGGAATTATTTTACCAAAAATAACTTTAGCCAATGGCAACCCTGGCCTAACAATTTTTAGTGGAGTCGATCGCAAGGATATATTAGATTATTTTTTGCAATTTGGCGGTCGTCCCAAGCAAATGGATCGTTATAAACTCTATATTCCCGCGAAAAAACTCTCCCAAGGAGCTTCAGCTTTTTTTATTTCCTATCCCGATTATTTTAACGGCCAGTTTGACACCAATAAAATCGAGGTACGCATCAACGGCAAATCTTTACCTTTAAAGGAAGTGGTTTGGGATAAGGATAGTCGCGTTATTCAAATTGTCCCCGAACAAGCGATCGATCCCACCAGCAAAGTTGAAATCGTCATGTCTAATGTCAGAAATCCCGAATTAGGCACTTATTACTTTACCTGTGATGTGACTGCCTCTGGCAATATTCCCGTCCGTCTCTACGTCGGTACTTGGATTGTCAGTATTGAACCTTAAACTATTTATGGGACTTGCGCTTTGATAATGTACCTTTTGGGCGAACGCAGTTCGCCCCTACATTGTGGACAAAATCCGTTACTGTAGGGGCAGCAATTCTCATTTTGAAATAAATAGAGCATTAACCCCGATTTTGGCATGGGCAATATAGTACAAAGTAACTATTTTTGAGGAGAGGCGGTCACTAAAAAAACAATTGGTTGGACAAATTAAGTATAAATACTCAAGCAATCAAAGGGGTTGGCTGAGAACGAACGGGGTTAATTCAGGAAGATAGTTCTATTTTTAGAATAGGGAATTCAAGGGAAATAAAAATTTATAATTATTGTCAGCTAAGGTAAAATGGGTGAGATAGAAATCCACCAGCACGTCAAATTATTCCAAGATGGCTCAAAAAGCGGCAACCCTAGAAGTTTCGGAATTAATGCAATTTTTACGTCAAGAATTAGATGATTTACCCGAGGAGAGAAAACCTGGAAATAATAGAAAATATGAGGTAGAAGATGCCGTGATGGCTGCATTTTCAGTCTTTTTTACTCAGTCGCCGTCTTTTTTAAACCATCAACGTTTAATGAAAAGTAATAAGGGAAAAGATAATGCTGAAAGTTTATTTTCAATTGAAAAAATTCCTGGGGATAATCAAATAAGAAATCTGTTAGATCCAGTGCCAGCCTCTAATGTCTCTAGGACTTTTCAAAAAGTCTATCAATGGTTAAAGGAAAAGGGAGTTTTGGAAAAGTTTCTCTACTTAGATGGAGAAATTTTAGTGGCGTTAGATGGCACAGAATATTTCTCATCCAAGAAAATTAATTGCCCTCATTGTAACTGTCGTAATCATCGAAATGGAACTACAACTTATTTTCATGGCTGTGTCACGCCTATGGTGGTTTCTCCTAAGCAAAAACAAGTAATTAATTTAGAGCCAGAATTCATTAAAAAACAAGATGGAAATCAAGAACAAGACTGTGAAAATGCGGCCGTTAAAAGATGGTTAAATAAGAATCATAAAAATAAGTATGGTTATCCTGTAACTCTTTTAGGAGACGACTTATATTCTCACGAACCTATTTGTGAATTAGCGGTAAAACAAGGTTATAGTTTTATTTTTGTTTGTTTAGAAACGTCGCATAAAACTTTATATGAATGGCTAGAATTTTTAGAAAAAAGTGGCGAAGTTAGGATCGTTGAAAAGAAACAATGGGATGGGCGAAAAAATCTAATTTATCGTTATCGTTATGCTTCTAGAGTTCCCTTAAGAGAAGGCGACTCAAGTCTCGAAGTTAATTGGTGTGAAGTGACTGTTATTAATGAGAAAACCCAGAAAACTATTTACCAAAATAATTGGATAACTAATCATAAAATCACGGAAAATAATGTCGAAGAAATTGTCAAAGCTGGACGCAGTAGATGGAAAGTTGAAAATGAAGGCAATAACGTTCTTAAAAATCACGGTTATAATTTAGAGCATAACTTTGGTCATGGTCAGAATCATTTGTGCGAGTTCTTATTGTCTTTGAATTTACTAGCTTTTTTATTTCATACCGTTTTGGATTTAGTTAATTACACCTATCAAAAGATTCGTGAGCTATTAGTAACTCGGACTTCTTTCTTTAATGATATTCGTACCCTATTAAAATTTATTTGGTTTAAGAATTGGTCGGAATTTTTCTCATTTATTCTAACCGAATATGTCCCATTTAAAAAAGTAAATTCTAGTTGAAAATGTCAGAACTCTTGAAGGAGAAAAAGAAAGTTGTTTATAAAAAAAACTAAAAATTTTGTTAGAATTTCATCCAGATTTATGAGTTGAAATCGATTTTTCATGGACAAAGTTCTTAAAACCTTTCTATCTCCAGCGTTGGATGATAATTATCTGTCAAAAAATAATGCTTCTACACAAGTTCTCTATTTAAATAAGAGAATTTTATCTGAATTTTTTTCAAAATGAGAATTGCTGCTGTAGGGGCGCAAGGCTTGCGCCCTCCGGATCGATCAGGTTTGCTGATCACCCTAAGTAGGGAGAGAGCCTTCCAGAGCCCCCGCAGCTAAGGGACTTGCGCTTTGATCCTGTGCCATCTAGCTGGTCTGATTCTTCTACAGAGCGATTTTCTGGCTGGGATATTATTCCCACGCAAGTCCCTAACTCCTCTAGATAAGTATTTTGGCTCACGCCCCTTCCTCTTTTGAGACGTTGTGACACTTAGGGTGCGGAATGTGGGTTAGATGTTAGTCACGACGATTGAAAATTGGGATATAATTCAACTAATTACAAATCGTTATCTTGAGGGGCTTTGCCATCGGGAGTGCAGATGACTTACCTATCCCAAAAACCTCTGATATTCGAGGATTTTTTACAAAAATATGGCAATGAATTTCGCTATGAATTAGCCGATGGAGAATTAATCGATATGGAACCGACCGGGCCGCATGAAACGGTTAGCGGTAAAATAGCGACCCACATCGGTATGGCTTTAATTAAAGCGCGAAAATCTTGGTTCATTCCCCGAACCTGTCTGATCCGCCCTTTTACCGATGCGGCCACGGCTCGTCGTCCCGATGTTGTCGTTCTCGATGAGACCGTTCTCGCCCTAGAACCCATCTGGGACAAAGAACCTGTAATTACCCTACCCCGATCGATTCAATTAGTTGTCGAGGTGGTCAGTAGCAATTGGGAGACTGATTACGCTCGTAAGGTCGAAGAATACGCGCTTTTTGGAATTCCTGAATATTGGATCGTCGATTATCGCGGATTAGGAGGAATTGCCTTTATCGGCAAACCCAAACAACCCACTTTTACCGTCTGCCAACTACTTGATGAAGTTTATCGGCAACAACAATACCGTTTGGGAGAACTGATTTCCTCTCCTATTTTTCCCGATCTTCAACTCTCTCTCAACGATGTTATGCCTCGTTGATTTGACACTCCCGTTGCACGACATAAATTTACCATCCTTTTACCGAAATTCCTCCTTACAATGATAGTTAGAAATTAGGAGATTTATCCTTATCATCGAGAAGTCAGTTAATTTTTATTTATGATTTAATCGAAGAATGGAAATTTGAGATGGTCTGGAAAAATGTAGCCCCTCTAAATGAAGAAAATCAAGAGCTTGTCCTACTGAATTAGTAGGGCAACCTCCTGAACAGTATGGAGATAAAAATTATTAAATTTTATTCTATTTTGATGTCAACTCTTATCAGGGAATTTCTCTGTGAGAGTTTTGCCAAAATAATATTGACACCAAAACTCGGCAATTTCTGCGACTAAAGGAGCGGATTCAGAAGTTAGTCCACTGCCACAACTTGAGTTATAGCGTTCAGCATAATCTCTCGCCATTTGGTAACTCCAATAAGGATAATCTAAACTTGTCATACAGCGCAGGGCATCTTCAATTATTAAGGCATATTTGTTATTGATGACACGAATTGGTGTTCCAAATCTTATGTGTTTTTCCCAACCTTGAATTTGTTCTAGTTGGGTTAACAATTTATACAAATCCTGCCGTTTATCTGGAGTTGGATATTCTAGGTAATCTTCCATTTTTTCAACAGTATGGTTAATTAGTTGGCAGTGTTCTGTCCAGGCTTCTTCTCCAAGAAAAGACCTAGTAGTTTGATTAGATTCCATCTGTTTGACTACCAATTTAGCTAGGTACAGTGCAAAATTAGCGGCGGCTTCTTCGTCTTGGCAAAGACTTTTGAGACTGGTGAGCCTTGTGACATTGAGGGCATATTTGGTTTGGTATAGTTCCCTCGCTGTCTCAGCCAATTTGCGAATTTTAGGAGCAATATTCTTATTAGTTTTAGTATCCATTATTCGTTTCTCATTATTTTTATTATACCTTTTAACAGTTCTTCGTTACTTGGTATGATTCGATAGGGGAGCATAAATCGACTAAATCCTTATCTGGCAAAAGATTTAATTGATTAGTTCGCTCTAGACAAAATACTTGATAAAAATCGCCAAACGTCTTTCTCTATAAGAGTTCTATCTCTTATAACCCCAGTCCATTGTACAACACAAACTGAAGAAACAGACAGCAATTCTAAATTTGCCCTGTAGCAAGGCTTTTGGGAGTTAGTTCCCATAATACGGGGTAAAATTCAATGGGATGGCGAATTTCATTTCACGAGTTTTCGGGCTTCTGACGTGATAGTACACCCAAAGTTGCCCCAAAAATCCCCCTTTAAAATGTTCTTTAAATCCCTAAAAGGTTTGCTGTGTCTAAAACTGAGAATTGCTGAGAAACAGAAGAGCCGGCACTTTAGGGTGCGGAATGTGGGTTATAATGTCAATCAATTACTCTGGGAGCGGGAGCATCTCACCTTTGCAACCCCTAAATCAGGTTTTTATGTCAAGCTATTTTGAAAGCCTTGCTAGAAAACAGTTTTAGGAATAAGTATAATTACTCACTTGCATAAATGAGATGCTCCCTCTGGGATCTGGGAGTGTTTAACCAGTGTCCGTAACGTTAGTAATTATATTAGACAAGAAATTGAGGAAACCTTATCTCTACCTATCGAACAAATAGAAAAATACAAAACACAAAAACGACAAAAAGTAATTCAAAACACAAGCAAATATAATCAAAACCAGTCGAATCTTAGCCTTGGCTCTCAAGCAGTGTAAACGTATCTTAACAATTCTTGACAAAATGAACTTTATGTGAGTGGCTTACCCAGAGGACGATTCAGGTATATTTGAGGAGAATTGGCCATCTCAATTGTTAAGCAAAAATTAGCCAAATGGGTCGATTTCGTGACTATTCTGATTGACTGGTATAACCTGAAATGCCCATGCGGATTACAAAATTGGCCAATTTTCAATAGCTTTTGAGATTCTCTCACTCTAGATTCTCAAGCTAATTCAAACTTATCCCAAAAATTTATTATGAATCCAGAAATTTTCTTACTGCAAACGGAAGTTACATCCCTGATTTTAGCTCTCAATCTATTTGCTATTAGGGTAAATGTTGCCAGTGATCGCCAAGAAGTTCTAGAAAATGCTGGTATCGATATGGCATTTATCAGCAACCTGAGACAGGACACTAAACCTAATATATTTGCTCAGGCATTAGTCGCAGCGTTTAAAACCTATTGCGTCTCCAATCAAAGATTAGACTATCATCCAATGGTACGCTTTCTCAAACACCTGTACGAATTAGCACCAATTATTTATCAACTAGCAGATGAAGATGTCGCTCTATTCACCAGATTAGTAGAAAGGGGAGAAGAAAACCTCAAAGCTTTAACTGCCCGCAGTACGGTTGGTAGAATCGAATCACCGAAAGGTACAGGTATTGGTACTTGTGTATTAATTGGCAAGAAAATATTACTCACCTGTGACCACATTTTTACTAAAAGTCGGGCGCAACAAGCTTGGGTTCGCTTCAATTCCACTCCTAACAGTTACGCTTTAGATTCCGATGTCTTTGAACTGGATCTCAATTGTGCAAATCGTTCCAGTCGAGAAGATTATGCCTTAATCTCCGTTAAAGGCGAACCGAAACAACAGACGGCGATCTCGACTGATGCTATATTAGATAGTGGACAGGAAATTTGCTTGATCCACCATCCCCAAGGACAGCACGTTGTAGTTTCCGAATTGGGACACGTAGTGCAAGTGGGAGAAGATTACATCGACCACAATATTAGTACCGACGAAGGTTCCTCTGGTGCGCCCATCTTCAATCGGGACTGGAAATTGGTGGCGATTCATCGCGGACATCCAGGAATCTTGGGGCGAACTCTCGTCCCAGGAACGACATCAGGGCTTCCCCTGCGTAGCTTCTGGACTCAAATTCAATCTCACCTATCTTAATCGTGGTAAGGAATGCGCTTATGAGTTTGTGGCAAGATTTTGCAGAAATGTTCCGGCGTGACTCGAAGAAATATCAGGCACTTTTCCTGCCAGATTATCGGGTGGATGTGGCTTATGATGGGACGGGAATTAAAGCTGGAAAAGCTTACTGTCGCCTTTGGTTGGTGGAGATGCGCCTAGCAAGAGATGTGGATTGGTTTAAACAGCGTTATCCAGTGGTTCATGCTGCTATTCGCTTCAATTACGGCGGCAAACCCGTTACAGTCCCCTATCTGGCTGAACCGGGATATTTACGGGAATTAGCAGCCGATAACCTGGATAGGGTGATTCAGTGTAACTATCCCCTGACTCCTCTGTTTCCCTTCAATGAGGGTTTAGTGGAGTTGCAGGCGGGTTTGTTTACTTTGGCAGCGAGTGACCCCATTGGCAAGTTTATCAAGACGATGGGGCGGTTTTCTGCGTTATTGCCTGTGCCAGAATTTTCATCGGTGTTAAAGATTGCAGAACCCGTTTATCGCGGGATTGAAGACTTAATCTGTATTGGGAATAGTCAGTTAGAATTGGGGTATCAACAAACTTTTTCGGAAAAAGGGGGAGGGGGAAACAATGATCTGAGAGCGGGGTATTTTGTGGCAATTTTAGCGGAGGAAAATCAACTTAATGGGAGTACGCTTTGCGTAGTTAACGACAGTTTGAAGGTGGGTTCGCCAGGACAGACGAAGGTGTTTGTTAAGGATGGCAAGTCCTTAGAAGGCTATAGTTATATGCTCTTTCGGATTGAGATGCGTACTGCACAGGATTGGGAGTCATTGCAAAGTATTAAAGAGTTAGTTAATCAGGCTCAAGATGCAGTTTTTAAAGGAGAATATCAGGAGGTAAAAAAGACTCTATTGCCTGCAATTAGAACGGCTATTTATCGTACTGCTGATGTGACGAAATCTGACCGCCGTGCGGTGGTGCTGAAAGTTGAGGATTATTTGCGGGAAATTGGCTTGCAAGGGGTAACGGAGGGAAGGCGATCTCTTTATTCGATTATGCAGCAACCTTTGCCAGAGGTGGATGCTGAAATGGAGGCGGAGTTAGTAGCATTGGAACGGTTATTTGGGTGATATGCTGATATGCTGATGGAGATTGATGATGGAATTAAACTTCAGAAAATTTTAGTCAGAAGTTCATTTTTGGTAACGGCTGATGATCGCAGGAATTCTTTAGAAGCTTGCGGTTTAGCCGAATTTTGTGAATTAAAGTTAGATCAAACTTCAGGTAAGTTTGTCCGCGATCTATTCGTTCAGCTTTTAAAGATTGAAGTCCCATATAATAAATCAAACCAACTTGGATTGATTGTTTTTTTGGAATATCTGCATGGGGCTGATCTTAGTTTATATCCGGAAGATAAGAATTTTATTAAAGACGTTGTTGACAAGTTGGCGAAATCTGTCAAAAAAGTAGCTGAAAACTTAGACGGCTCACCAGAACAATCTAAATGGGAACAACAGCAGAAAGCCAGCATTCAGAAACCACAACGGAATCAAATTAATAACCTACTCGCCCAAGGACGTGAAGAATCAGATACCTCAATCTCGCTACAACAAACCCTCAAAGTTGACCGAAGTTTAATTATTAACTATAACCTGGACAAACTGATGTCGGCATTCAGACAGAAAGTGGGATACGAAGGTGCTTTTGTTTTTGCTGTTGCGGGTGAATTTATGATTCTAGAGCAATATATTATAGAACGCATCCGGCGGGAATTGAAACAGAAAACTGGACGAGAAAATGAACGATTAGAAATCAGCCTTTACCGATATAGAATAGCTACTTCTGCCGACATTGAACGTAAGTTTCTCGAAAAACATCAACTTGAATGCTTCACTGATTTATTTAAAATTCAATATAATTCTGACCTTGTGCTGATCATTTGGAATCATGACATTCCTCCCAAAATTATCAAGTCCCTGTCCCAAGATTTTTGGACAGATACCCATTCCTCTGTTGATCCTTACTTAACAGGAAAGAGCCGTTGTTTCGTGATTCTTTGGGCAAATCTTCAGGGAAAAAGAACCCTGACGGGATTTCCAGCTTTACCAACTCCCAAACGGTTCGACCCTGATGACCTCTTGCCTTGGTTTCGCGGTCAACTCCAAATTTTAGGAATTGAGGAGAAGAGAATTGAACACTACCTCAAGCGATTGGAAAGCCAATATGGTAATTTAATAGGAACTTACCAGGAAATGAACCAAATCGTCAGCGAACTACAAGGTAGTTCTAAACTGTATGAATGACCTTGAAAAACGACAATACACGGGTGAGGGCAAATGTTCCTACCAACCGCTTACTGATGCTTGGCGGGAACCGGAACCTTACGTTGCCTCCCACACCCTAACAAATGCCGTCAATACTGCCCTTTATTTACGCCGTCCCCTGTTGCTGGAAGGAGACGCTGGCTGTGGCAAGACGCGACTCGCCTATGCAGTGGCTTATGAACTAGGTTATCCTCTCCATTCCTGCTACATCCGTTCTACCAGTCGGGCGCAGGATTTGCTCTACGACTATGATGCCTTGGGGCGGCTGTACGACATTCAGGAGCAAAAAGTATGGGAAAATCGAGCGGAACCTGAGCTTAGTAAGCAACAGAAAGTCAAAAGTAGCGATCGCCAGCCATCCCCCTCACTGAATCAATTTCCCTTGCGGCAAAAGTACGTCTCTCTAGGAGAGTTGGGAAGGGCGATTGAACAGTCGGAAAAGGACATCCCCTCAGTGGTGCTGATTGATGAGATTGACAAGGCGGACATCGATTTTCCTAATGACTTGCTGCTGGAGTTGGATCGGTTGCAATTTCAGGTAAAAGAAGTACCTCAGATGCGCTTTGATGCTCTCAAAGGCAAGATGAGGAAGGAAAGGCGGCCATTTTTGCCCCTGATTATCATCACCAGCAATCGCGAGAAGGAACTGCCCAAACCGTTTTTGCGCCGTTGTTTGTATTACTACATCGAGTTTCCAGAACAAGCGACGCTGAGGAATATCCTCCAAAGTCACTTCCAACCCCAGCTTACGCCCCTATTTGAAGCTGCTGTCAAGAAATTTTGGGAACTTCGACAGTTGAGGAGTTGGCGCAAAATACCGGGGACGAGCGAATTTTTGGATTGGGTGGCAGTATTGGAGGAACAGGAACCGGTAAAACAACTGACAGCCAAAGAATTGGCAAGCACCCATCCGGTGAATTTACCCCGATTAGAAACCCTGGTGAAAACCCAAAGCGATTTGGATGCGCTCAATCAACTGAGGGCGCAGAATGACTAAGATAGAGATAATAGTAGCAAGACTGATTAACCAGAGTCCCTGAAGAAGGAATACTATGAATCCAATTCGTGGCTATACTATGCTTAACTTTCTAGATTGGCTAGAAAAACGTTATCCACATCTAACTTCTTTACGCCATCTCAACGACAATGAATTGTTAGAGTTGGTCAATGAATTTGAAGGTGGAAAGTTAAAAAATAATCAGCGACTGACAAACAAGTGGCTGGATGGCTTTGATTTCCTTTTTAGAGGTCGTGAAGATTGGGAAGGATATGCTTTTGCAAGAAACAAGCTTAACTTAATTGAAATACGTTCTAATCGTCTGTTTCAAAAATTTAAAACAATGGGAGCAAGCCTCAAAAATCATAATAGGCAAGGGCGTGACGTATTTGAAAGATATAGAGAAGTCCCTCTGCATGGGATTTTTTTGTACACATCAGAAGATGATAATATCGAAAATTACATTTTGCATAATTGGGGAGCATTAGATACTCTCTCTGGAGAGTATTGTGATATTTATCCTAGCTTGGGGCAGTTTCATAATTTAGAGGATGCTTATGATTATATAGAAAACCTAAATGTCTTAAAAAGAACTAGATTTATTGAGTATTCCCAATTGCCCGGTCTTTTCTTTTGGGATAATTCAGGAAATACCGAATACATTCCCTTAGAGCAAGATTCTCAACAAAGCCAGATAAAATTTATCGTTAGAACTATTTTTGAGGCAATTAGAAAGAAACCAGTAATTTCTTCAATCACTAGAGCTAAAGAACAACTCATCAATAATGAGTTTACAGATAGCCATGAGAATTACTCGAATTTAGCCAAATTTCTTGATGCTGATGAAATTGTAATTCTAAAGCAAATTTTAACCAGAAGTGAACTTCTTCAAACTGCCGAGGAGCGCAAAAATTTCCTTAGCCTTTGTGGGCTAGAAAATGCTAGTAATCTAGTTCAATTAGATAAACCTTTGAATCAGTTTTCTATTAGTATTTTGGCTCAACTTACAAAGGTTCATTCTCAAACTAATTCTTCAACAAGACTAGGATTATTTGATTTTTTGGAGTTGCTCAGTAAAACTGACTCTAGTTATGATGAAAAAGATAGATCTTTTTTTGAGTATGTCATTAATAAGATCGAGAATAAGATAGAACTAATTTCGCCGCAAACTCAGGGTGCAGAATGGCCAAGTTAGATACCTCACTCTTTCAAGTCTTCGAGCGGTTGCGCCGCAATGGTATCCCGTTGGGAGTATCGGATTATCTAGAAGCCATTGAAACCATTCGCGGGGGGATGGGATTAGAAGATAATGACCGTTTTAAGGAACTGTTGCACTTATTCTGGGCAAAATCACGGGAAGACCAGGAATTATTCGATACTGCCTTTGCCGAATTAGTCGAACCTCACCTAAAAATTATTACCACGCCGATTCCCCGAACTCCCACCAGCACCGGGCCGCCACCGACAACTCCCGAACCGACAACCACAGCCCCTCAGCCTCCCCCCAGTTCCCCTGAACCGCAGCCTCAACTCCAACCGCAGGAAGTGCAGCAACCGCAGCCGGAAAAAGTAATACTACCTGCTAGTGCGGTCAAGCAGTCCTTTGTCTTGGAGACTGATTTTACTGAAAGTCCCCATTACTACCAATTAACGCCCCGATTGCCCCTGAATCGGCGGGATATGGCGGGAGTGTGGCGGCAACTGCGCCGCCCCCAGCGAGTGGGCGTTCCCGAAGAATTGGATGTTGAAGGTACGATTGACAGCATCTGTCGCACTGGCCTGTTGTTGCGCCCAGTATTGCAGCCCCGCCGCCGCAATCTCGCCCGTTTGTTGGTTTTGATGGACCAGCAGGGTTCGATGGTTCCCTTCGTCCCGCTAATTGAGGCAGCTATCGAAAGTATTTCACGGGGAGGGTTGCTGGGAAAAATTGACTGCTATTACTTCCATGACTGTCCCGAACAGTTTCTCTACCAGTGCTCTACTTTGACTAATGCTTGGCCTTTGGAGGAGGTTTTGCAGGAGAAGGCCAAGGGAAATAGTGTGCTAATTATCAGCGATGGGGGGGCAGCGCGTGGTTACTATGATGGTATGCGGGTGACGGATACTAAAACTTTCCTCCAAACCCTCAGCACCTACACTTACCTCTACGCTTGGCTCAATCCTATGCCTCAAAATCGCTGGCTGACGACAACTGCTGAAGATATTGCCAACATGGTGCCGATGTTTCCCTTGGAAAGAGAGGGGTTGGAGGATGCGGTGAATATTTTGCGGGGACATCCTTTTCCGGCAGGAGTGGGACTCAATGAGTAAGACGCTGGAAGAGATTATTACTTCTCCTAGTTTGGTGCGGGAAAATTGGCTGCCCACTGAGTTGGCGGTGCGGGAAGTTTTGGCGTTTGAACGGCGGTTTGGTCTGAGGCATTTAAAGTTAGCTTGCCATGCAGCTTTGCCTTTAATTTTATCTCCAGAGTTGGTCAATTTAATTCACCTGAATTTTTTGGAAGGGGAAGGGATTCCTTGGGTAGCTGAGGTGGATTTGCTGCTGTCGCCTCTTTGCCGTCCGGTTGATGAGGGTTTGTATGAGGTTGAGCCAGCCATACGGGAAGTTTTGTTGGTGGAGTTGGAGAATCAGTTTGGTTGGGAACGTCCGTTCACTTTGGCGAAATTTTTAGAGTTTTATTTGGCTCGCAAGTCTGGATTAAAGCTACGCCCACAAATCATTCAAACCCAACGGTGGATCGCTCAGGCTTATCTAAATCCTGATTTAGTTGTTCAAGAAATGACTCACTTATTAGAGTCAAGTTTATCTGAAGAAAATCATATCTTAGGACTTTCAGAGCAAATCCAAGTTACTAATACAGTAGAACTATTAGCCGAACCCCTTGAGAGAACAAATTATCACGAAGAATATCAATACTTAACTGACAACTCAAAAGTTTTATCAGAAATTTTTTATGGAGATGAACAGAAACTCAAAGAAAAAATTCAGCAAGAGCAAGCCGAGGGAGAAATAAGGGAAGAAGAGTTAAGACAATTAGCCCCAAGCGTTCTTAGGCAATTGGGAATTAGTCGTGAAAGCAGAGAAGAAAAATTCAAAGATTTGTTCTCTTTAGAATTGCCTGCTTGGCTTCAAGAATGCTTGAGTGCTTATCAATCTGATTCTGGGCAAGATAAAAGTGAAGACAATGATCTAATCTGTCGCGCCTTCAACTTTGCCTATCAATTGCACAGAGGTCAATACTGTAAGTCAGGAAAACCTTACATCACTCATCCCATCGCCGTTGCTGGCCTGTTGCGAGATTTAGGTGGGAGTAGCACTATCATTGCGGCGGGATTCCTGCACGATGTGGTGGAAGATACAGAAGTAACTCCAGAAGAAATCGAGGCTAGATTCGGTGTCGAGGTGCGTAATTTGGTGGAAGCGGTGACAAAACTCTCCAAATACAACTTTTCTAGCAAAACTGAACGGCAAGCGGAGAATTTTCGCCGAATGTTCCTGGCGATGGCTCAAGATATCCGCGTCATCGTGGTCAAATTAGCCGAACGCCTGCACAATATGCAAACCCTCGAATACCTTAACCCGCAACAACAGCAACGCATCGCCCTCGAAACTAGAGAAATCTTTGCTCCTCTGGCTAACTGTTTAGGGATTGAGCGATTTAAATGGGAATTAGAGGATTTATGCTTTAAATACCTCGAACCCGATGCTTATCGCACCGTACAGTTATTGGTATCGGAAAAACGTATCGATCGAGAGGCCCGCATCGAAACAGTTGTTAACACATTGCGGGAAAAATTGCAAGAAATTGGCATAAAAGTTCTTGATTTACAGGGTCGCCCCAAACATCTCTACGGCATTTATCATAAAATGCACAATCAAGGCAAAGAATTCGAGCAGATTTATGATATTGCCGCCGTCCGCATTATCGTCGAAACTAAACAGGAATGTTATCGTTGTTTAGCCGTAGTTCACGACCAATTTACTCCGATTCCCAACCGTTTTAAAGACTATATCGGTTTACCAAAAGCTAACCGTTATCAATCTCTCCATACCACCGTTGTTGGTTTAAATGCCCGCCCCCTAGAGGTACAGATTCGCACCCTAGAAATGCACCATTTTGCTGAATATGGGGATGGGAGTGAACTAACCTCTGATGATAAAAAAAAGTTTCAGTTGCTGAGACAACGGCTAGATTGGCGGAAGGAATTTAAGGATATCCAGGAATACTGGAAATACGTGAACAGCCTGAACAATCTATTTGAGGACGATGTCTATGTGTTTAATCGCCAAGGGGATGTCATCTTCCTAGCTCAAGGTTCAACTCCAGTGGATTTCGCTTACTGCATCCACACCGAGGTGGGACATCGCGTGAAAGGTGCTAAGGTTAATGGGCGTTGGACAACTTTGGACTACCTCCTGCAAAATGGGGATGTAGTAGAAATTGTCACCAGCAAGAATAGTCACCCAAGTCTAGACTGGCTCAATTTCGCGGTTACACCCAACGCCAGAAAATGCATTCTCGAGTGGTACAAGCAATCGCGAATGCAGGAAAGTGTGAGAAGTCCTAGAAAAAGAACTGGGCAGTGATGGATTTAAAAGATTCTTAGAGTCCGAATCAATGCGATCTTTAGTAGTTCAACTTAATTACAAAGTCGTTGAAGATTTATTGGCAGATTTGGGTTATGGAGAAATTACAATAGAGGACATAATGAACCCGTTGCGAGAAGCTGTCAAAACTCAGCCAGTATCGAAAAAGAACCGGAGCCGAAGACATTACTTCCGTGTCAGAACTTAGACTGGGATTCTGCCCCTCCTTCGAGTAAATCTCCCATTGTGGGTATCGAAGGTATGTTGGGTAGTGATTCGGTAGTAGTGGTAAGCCATCTTGCTTATCTGGACTGAGTTGTGTAGAATATTTACTAATAAAAATAATTGCTTGATAAATGTTGGGGATTTGCTTTTTATGATTGCTATTTTTATCAATATCTTCTCTTGGATAATTAAACTTTGGTTAAATTACGATGAAGATTTAGAACATTGTCTTCTGACAAAAGATTCACAAAC
>NZ_JAPZSS010000236.1:0-54197 GCF_027532015.1 Microcystis sp. LE19-131.1A
AAGAAAAACTTGATTAATAATGTACAGGATTAATTCTACTACAAAATTGGAAGGAGGGGGCAACCATCGATCCCTACCTCCCACACTCCGAGAATGATTATTATTCTTGAGAATGAATAGTTTATTTTTTGGAAGTCCCTAGGTTTGGTGGATATTATGTATTCTAAGATATAGTCCTGCTGGCGAGTGAATGGAACGAACCACAGAGACACAAAGGACACAAAGATAGAACGCTACTTATTTCTGCGTTTCTTAGGTGGGTATTATGAAAGATATTTGAATGTTAGATACAGTAAAAATCATCAATTCTGATCCCCCCGCCTATCGGCACCCCCCTTATCAAGGGGGGCAGGGGGGATCGAATCTTTAAGGGCAGCAAATAAATAATTAGCTAAAGTTACTCCATCTACTCCTAATTCTGTCCTTTCTTTGGCTGCTAAAATGCCGGCTTGAGCGTGTAAATAAGCCGCTAATGCGGTTGCTTCCGAGGGTTTATCTGGCATTTGGGTTAAGAATCCGCCGATTAATCCTGTTAAAACATCACCACTACCACCTCGCGCTAAAGCGGAGGTACTTTCGGGAATTAAATACATTTTACCTTCCGGGGAGGCGATTATAGTTCTGGCTCCTTTTAATAAGACAATTGCACCACTTTGTTGAGATGCTTCTTGAGTGATATTAATCCTGTCCTGAGAACCTGAGAAGTTAGGAAATAAGCGTTTAAATTCTCCCCAATGAGGCGTTAAAATTGTCTTATTCTGGCGAGATGATAATTTTTCTATACCCAATTGAGCCAAAATATTTAAAGCATCGGCATCGAGTATAATCGGTTTATCACTATCTAAAACCTGTTCGATAATAGCGGGATTTTCTGTAGTTAATCCAGGACCACAGGCGAGGACATGATAATTATTTAATTCTAGGGGAAGTTCGGCAATAGCTCCCGTGGCAGTTTCGGGACAATCGATAATTAATGCTTCTGGTAAATGACTAATTAATAAAGATTTAAGGGCAGCAGGAACAGCAATAGAAAGCATTCCCACACCACTACCTCGCGCTCCTAATCCGGTGAGAATTGCCCCCCCCGCATAACGACGAGAACCACAGATAATTAATAAATGTCCCTGCTGATATTTATGGGTAAGGAGAGGACGGGGTAAAGGTAAATAAGGGCGAATTAGATCGGGATTAACCCTCAGAATTGGCGGTGAATCTTGTAAAATTGTTTCTAGGTCAAGGGGACTAATTCCTATATCAATTAACTCCACTTTACCCAGATAGGGTAAGGCCAAATCTTGGAAAAAAGCTCGCTTCCAGAGTCCCAAACAAAAGGTATGAGTGGCTTTAATTGCCGTGCCTAAAACCTCTCCGGTGTCGGTGTGAATTCCTGAAGCAATATCGATACTAATTACCGGTTTTTGCCAACTATTAATTTTATCGACTAATTCGGCAATCTCTCCCGATAAAGTCCTTTCTAAACCAAAACCGAAAAGACCATCGATAATTAACTGACAATCCTCCAAAGATTCTAAAGTTTTCTGAAAAATTAAGCCTAAATGCTTGACATAATTAGCCTGTTGTGCTGTTAAATCCTTGAGTTTGGCGATCGGACAAAAAAGAGATACTTGATAACCAGCGAGATGTAATTCTCTAGCAATCACGAGAGCGTCGCCGCCATTGTGACCAGGGCCAACGATAACGCCGATTTTGGGGAAATTAGCCAAAGAATAGGACTTTTTAAACTGTTGTGCCGTTAACAGGGCTGCCTTTTCCATCAAAGCGGCCACAGGCATACCGGAGGCAAAAATCGCCCCTTCAATGCGACGCATCTGCTCGCTATTAACCACGTTTAACCGATAATTGTAGCTCATTGCAGGGATAAATTGCCTGTTAACAGGTCTAGATAACTTTTTTGCCGAAAAACTGCCAATTAGCCCGCATTTTCACCAGCTAAAGGCTGGGTTGGGTGATAATAGCCAGATCATTCTGTCTAGTTTCCGCTTGACGGTGAGCAATGGATATATTAATTAAGTAGGTAGGCGTTAAAAACTATCAGATGCCCCCCTTATTAAGGGGGGATTAAGGGGGGATCGGCACCCCCCTTATTAAGGGGGGATTAAGGGGGGATCGAACCTAAAATCCATTTTTAATTTAATTATAACCAGCTACTTAATATTGTCATTTTATAGGATAATTGTCTTATGCCTATCACTGCCGCCCAACTAAAAACTATTGTTACTGGCGATGAGTCCGCTAGAGCCGAATCTCTGCGAACGATCCTTAACTATCCCGTACTAGAAAGGGACTCCCAAGGGTCAAGGTTTTGGTATTTGCGTCCGGGGGGCAACCCAGAAGATGCCGCAGAAACTTGTCCTATTGCTGTTGGTTTTTATCAGGAATTAAATCGAGGAACAGACCAAGAAATTAAGCAGTTTCTCACTTCAGAGCCACAGCAACAGGAAATCTATGGTCACTATATTGACAGAATTGCTGAGGATCAACCTGTCATGTATTTACTTTTCCCATTTTTCCCTTTTGAAGAGGAGTTAGGGGGAATTAAAAATCAAGCTAGAGTAGCTTTTATCTTACCCACTGAGGGGGGATTACGGCAGCGGGGGATTCAAACTTTTGCCTTTGAGGATGAGGATTTAAGGGCGAGGTTAGCACGGTTACATTGGGATGAATTAGCAGATAAAATTCTTGAAAAAGCTCTTAATTTAATCCCGCAAGTTGATTGGATTTTCTATAAACCTGCTGAAACTGCTCAGGAGTTAGCCCACGAATTAGCCGCAGTTACCCAACGCATTGAACGGGCGATACCTGATGTTTATAGTCAGGAAAATCAAGGGGGTTATTTACATAAATTATTAGAGAGTTTTCGGAAAGAGTTATTGCCCAATCTCAAGCTAAATTCTGAGGATCAGAAAGATTATAGTTTTAGTGATATTTACGCTCAAACTATTGCTTATGGTTTGTTTACGGCGCGGGTATTTAGTTATGTCAAGAATCCGAAACGAGATTTTAATCGCTACCATACTTGGCAAGAATTACCAGAAACTAACCCTTTTTTAAGGTAGTTATTTAAAGATGTTTCCCAGCGTCCGGCGGCGGAGTTGGGGGATGAGTTAATTGATAGTATCGGTGAGGCGTTTGGCATCCTCAGAGCGGCAAAAATGGAGGCAATCTTAACGGATTTTCGCAATAAGATGAACCGCGAGGATATTGTTATTCGCTTTTATGAGGACTTTTTAGCGGCTTATAAGCCTCAAATGCGGGAGAAAAGGGGGGTTTATTATACTCCTGAACCTGTGGTGTCTTATATAGTGCGTTCCGTTGATGAGTTGATTAAGGATAAGTTTAATAAACCGTTGGGAATTGCGGACTCAGAGGTGATGATTCTTGACCCTGCTTGTGGGACGGGGACGTTTTTATTATGGGTATTTCAGTTGATTCATAAGCGGTTTGAGGAGAACCCAGTCGCGTTGACGGCAGGGTTAGCGGATAAGTCTTGGTCGGGGTATGTTTCGGAAAGGTTATTACCTCGGATTTTTGGCTTTGAGTTGTTGATGGCTCCCTATGCAATTTGTCATCTAAAGTTGGGGTTATTTCTGGAAGAGACGGGTTATCAGTTTGCGAGTGGCAAGCGGTTAGGGGTTTATCTGATTAATACTTTAGAGGATATTAAGTTAAGGGAAGAAAAGCAGCAGTTAACTTTAGCTTTACCCCAAATGGAGGAGTTAATAGCAGAGGAAGCAAAAGCAGGTTCTCGGATTAAGAAAAATGAACCGATTATGGTTGTTATTGGCAATCCTCCCTATTCTGGTCATTCGGAAAATAATAATGAGTGGATCAAAAATTTAGTTAATGATTATTACTTTATTGATGGCAAGGGTTTAGGTGAGAAAAATACGAAATGGTTACAGGATGATTATGTTAAATTTATCAGGTTTGCACAGTGGCGAATTGATAAAAGTCAAAAGGGAATTTTAGCTTTTATTAATAATCATGGTTTTTTAGATAATCCTACTTTTCGAGGCATGAGACAACAGTTAATTAATACTTTTGATGAGATTTTTATTTATGATTTACATGGTAACAGTAAGAAAAAAGAAACCGCTTTAGACGGTAGTAAAGATGAAAATGTTTTTGATATTCAGCAGGGGGTTAGTATTGGTATAATGGTAAAAAGCATGGATGTAAGTTAACTCATGGCTTTGCTTGATCCTAAGACGGTTATTTCTCCAGCTAAATTGAAAGATTATCTTTTAGTGTTATTGCCTAAAGATGATAAATCACAATATTTAGCTCAAGCTGGTTATAATCAAGATAATTGGGTACAATTAGAAAAAGATTTAAGAGAGCAAATCCTTACTTTAGAAGCAACTCCTACCACTAAAACTAAATATGGTCAAAAATATGAAATTATTGGTAATTTAAGAGGAGTTAATAATAAGATTCTCTCAGTCAAAACCATTTGGATGGTTACACCTACTGAAACAAAATTTGTTACTTTATTTCCGTTTGAAGGAGGTTAGAGCATGAAATTTAGTTTATTTACCCAAGTTCGTTTAATTGAAGATTTACCTGAGTATGGTTTAAGTCAGGGTGATTTGGGTACTATTGTTGAACATTATCCCAATCCTGAAGGAGAAGATGGTTATAGTTTAGAGGGGTTAATTCCTCTAAATACGGTAGAAGTGTCTGAATCTCAAATTGAGTTGGTGTCCATGGGGATAACGAAAAAACAAGCAGTTTCTTTTTAGTGTTATTTTTGCATGACAAGTTCGGTAGAACCCAAATATGTTCTAATATAATGGAGTAAAAATATGAACCTTTTGCTAGAGATGAAGCAAAAGCAACAAGTGATTTAGATTTATTAGTAGAATTTCAAAGAAAAGTTACCTTTGATAAATATATGGAAGTTTTTTTTAGAAGATAATTTGGGTTTGTCTGTAGATTTAGTAACAAAAAAAATGTTAAAAACCCAAGTTATTAACTCTATCAAAGAGGAGGCTATTTATGTCTCGTAGTTTAAAGCTATATTGTGATGATATCTTAATTAGCGGTTGGGGGTTTATTTAATTAACACTCTAGAGGATATTAAGTTAAGGGAAGAAAAGCAGCAGTTAACTTTAGCTTTACCCCAAATGGAGGAGTTAATAATAATCATGGCTTTTTAGATAATCCTACTTTTCGAGGCACGAAACAACAGTTAATTAACACTTTTGATGAGATTTTTATTTATGATTTACATGGTAACAGTAAGAAAAAAGAAATTTGTCCTGATGGTAGTAAAGATGAAAATGTCTTTGATATTCAGCAGGGGGTTAGTATTGGTATAATGGTAAAAAGCTTAATGACACCATGAAGCTACCGAACCCTGAAGGAGCTATACTAGGAGATAAGCTAGAATGTTATTGTTTGAATTTTCAGCATAGCGTAGGCAAGTATAAAGCCTTTCGGTTAAACTAATGTTTGTATTGTTTATCAGTGGGGTACACTAATGAATACAGTTGAATTAAAACAAGCAAAAAATCAATTTAATGATTTATTGGAAGCTGTCCTGAAAGGTGAAGAAATTATTATTACAGAAAATAATCAACCTGTAATTAAATTAAGTCCTGTCAAGTTAGCCAAGAAACCACCGCGTCAACCCGGAAGTGCTGCGGGAAAAGTTTGGATAGCCGATGATTTTGATGCTCCTTTAACTGATTTTGCGGATTATATGTAATTATGCTCAAAGTTTTAATAGATACTCATGTATTTCTTTGGTATGTCACTAATAATAAACAATTGCGAGATAACCATAAAATTATGATTAATGAAAGAGAAAATCTGGTTTATCTTAGTCAAGCTAGTATTTGGGAAATGGCTATCAAATATAGTCTAAGAAAATTAACTTTTGATTCGCCTTTTCGAGAATTTATTGAGTCACAAATTCAGATAAATGATTTTCAGATTTTGCCTCTTAATTTACTACATTTTGAACAAGTAGCTCAATTACCTTTTCAGCATCAAGATCCTTTTGACCGGATGATTATTGCTCAAGCAATAGCCGAAAATGTTCCTGTTATTAGTTATGATCAGGTATTTGATTGTTATATAGTTAAACGTTTATAAAAAGAGGAGGTTTAATCATGGCTAAAATCTATCACGCTCATTTATACGGTTTAAGAGAAGATAAATATCAAATATTAAAAGAAAATACGGTTAACTCTACTAATTTTCATGAGGTTAACCCTCAATCTCCTTTTTATTTGTTGATTCCTCAAAATACTGATTTATTTGGTGAATATGAACAAGGATTTAAACTAACAGAGTTTATGAATGAATATTCTTTAGGATGTCTTACTAAAAGAGATAAATTAGTAATTAATTACTCTATTAATTCAGTAAAAAAACAAATCGCCAGTTTTCTTGATCCAGAGAAAACGGACAATCAGTCTGCACAAGAATTTAATTTAAGACTTGTTGATAACGATATGTGGAACACAAATATGGCAAGAAAATCTGTAGATGTTAATCAAATAGTTAAATATATTAAATCCGAGTGTTTTAGACCGTTTGATAATAGATTTATTTTTTATCACGAAAAGTTTGTTGCTCGTTTAAATCGTCGTATTATGCAACATTTAGATCAGAAAAAGAATATAGCATTAGTAACTGTTCGTCAGTTAGCTTCATTACCATTTGAGCATATATATGTAACTGATAATCTTACCGATCAACATATTATCTCTGTTAGAACAAAAGAAGGGGGGGTAATTTTTCCCCTCTACCTCTACCCCGACTCCGATAAAGCTCAAGAACTCCAACAAGAAAAACGTCCCAACTTCTCCCCAGACTTCCTCAAAACCCTAGAAACAAAACTCGGTTACTTACCCACACCAGAAACAATCTTTTACTACATCTACGCCGTCTTTCATTCTCCCACCTATCGCAGCCGTTACGCCGAATTTCTCAAGATAGACTTTCCCAGAGTACCCCTCACCAGCAACGATAACCTATTCCGTCAACTCGCAGAATACGGAGAACAACTGGTACAGCTTCACCTGATGACATCTCCTAAACTTGATCCTCCCTTAGCCCCCTCTTCAAAAAGGGGGGGAGTGGAAGCCCCCCTTATTAAGGGGGGTTGGGGGGATCTATCTTTTGTGAGTAAAAGCGATAGAATTGTAGCGGCAGGACATCCCAAATATAGCAAAGGAGAAGTCCACATTAACAAACAAGGAGACTGTTTTAGAGGAGTACCTGAAGCAGTTTGGAACTTCTATATTGGCGGTTATCAAGTTTGTCAGAAATGGTTAAAAGACAGAAAAGGACGCACCCTATCAGACGAGGATATACTGCACTATCATAAGATAGTAGTAGCCCTAGCCGAAACCATCAAATTAATGCAGTTAATCGATGCTGCGATTCCGGGTTTTCCTATTGAGTAATTAAGGAAAAATTATCATGAATAATATCGAAATTAAGCAAAAAATAAACGAAAAACTTGACCTACTAAACACAGAAGAATTAACTCTGATCGACAATTTATTAAATCAGATTACCTCTTTTATCACAACAAAAAAAACTCTGAATATTCCAGCAAAAGATGGTTTAGACAATGAGGATCCTTTAGCAGACTTAAGAAATAGTGATTTTATTGGTTGTTTTGCTGATGAACCAGATTTAGCGGCAAAATCAGAGGAAATCGCCCAAGGTATTTTGTCCAGAAAAGATATTGGGTAATTATGATTATTGCTGATACAGGTTTTTTTGTTGCTTTAGGGAATAAAAACGATAATTTTCATGCCAAAGCCAAACAAAAACTTGTCACATTAAAAGAGCCATTAATTACCACTTATCCAGTGGTGGTAGAAACCAGTTATCTTCTTTGGGAAAGATGCGGAAATGATGCTCAATTCAAATTTATACGTCAATTAACTCAAGGGAGTATTAAAATTTTTCATCTAGAAAATATTCATTTAGAACGAATGCTAGAATTAATGATAAAATATTTGAATTTGCCAATGGACTTAGCTGATGCTTCTTTAGTAGTATTAGCTGAAACAATTCAAGAGAACAGAATATTAACCACAGATAGGCGAGATTTTACTGTTTATCGTTGGCTAAATAATCAAACATTTGAACTTTTACTTTAAGAAGAGATGAAAATGACAGCGATTGAATTACAAAGAAAGGGATTTAAGGCTTTAGTTGATGCTTTAGGTATTGTGGATGCTATGCGCTTTATTCATCAATATGATAGCGGTAGTGGTGATTATACCAAAGAGTGCCATCAGTGGTTAGATCAGTTAACAATTGATGATTTCCATAATTATGTTCGACAAAAACGCCAAAGCCAAAAATGAATAAAACCGCTAGGGACGCACCCTATCAGATGAGAACATACTGCACTATCATAAGATAAAGGAGATGATTAGATTATGACTGCTACTGTTATCGATATTGGAACTTTAATTATTAGTAGCCCTGAAACTTGTGGTAATCGGCCTCGCATTGCCGGGACGCGAATCACAGTTGGGCGTATTGCAACGCTATGGAAACAAGGACTTAATGCTGAAGCGATTCAAAATGAATATCCCCATATAGAACTGGCAAAAATTTATGCCGCCCTAGCTTATTATCATGCCAATCGAGAAGAAATTGAACAACTTTTGGCTCAAGACCAGACAGATTATCAGCGATATAGTCAACTTTATTCACAGCCGCCAGGTTCTCATTCATGACCCAACTGAGGCTATATCTGGATGAAGATATGATGTCGCACTCGTTAGTTCAAGCTTTAGCTAATCGAGGTGTCGATGTAACGACTGTCTTAACAGAGGGTCGAGAGGGTTTGAGTGATGAGGAACAATTAAAATGGGCAGCGTCTCAAAACCGTGTTATTTGCACAGCCAATGTTGCTGATTTTGTGCAATTACATATTCAATTTATTGAGACTAACGAAACTCATAAGGGAATTTTGATTATTCCTCAACAGCAGTACTCAATTAGTCAATGCTTGCGGGGTTTAATGACATTCATCTCTGCTTATAAGCCTGAGTCCGTAACCAACCAAATTTACTTTTTAAGTAGTTTCTTGATATCCCCATGACCCAAATCTACCACAGACACCTCTACTGCACCCGCGACAGCAATTATGACTGGTTACTGCATCATGTTCACTACTACTATATTGGCGGTTATCAAGTCTGTCAGAAATGGTTAAAAGACCGCCAGGGACGCACCTTGTCAGATGAGGACATATTGCACTATCATAAGATAGTAGTGGCCCTAGCCGAAACCATCAAATTAATGCAGTTAATCGATGCTGCTATACCTAGTTTTTCCATCAAGTAAATATAGCCAGCAAGATTTATGCTCGAAACCGTAATCCAAGACTTGATAAAACAACAACGCCCCTACTACCACCCCGAAGGGGATTACATCAAAGGTGTCAATAATAACTATTGGCTAGTTTTTAAACATCGAGATGCGGAGAACCTCTTGCGAAATATAGTGAGTTTCTTGGGCCTACAAAAACATTCTACTCATAAGCTGTTCCGCATTGAACTCAACACCGCTCACATCTTTGAATATACCCCTAAACGAGAGGGAAATATCCCCAGCATTGCCTTACTCCGCACCAGTAAATTAACCATTATTGAACAATTCTTAAACCTCGAAAATGCCAGCAAAGAAGAAAGCTTAATTCGTGGAACATTTATCGAAATAGAACATAAAAAAAGACGTAGATTTAATTTACCCGAACAGCTAGACAAATACAATCAATTTATTGCTGCCTATTTAGAACGTACTAAAATCTATAGAAGAAGTACCGCCTACTTTAATAGTGGAGTTCTCAAACTTTATGAAGAACCTCTTTTTAATTTAGTCTTAAATGAAGGTCAGATTAAACTCTTAATGGACTGGCAAGGCTTCACCAATAAACGAGATGTTCAAGAATTAGAAAAACTCCACAACCCCGAATATCGTCAACAATATATTACCCGAACTTTAACCGAATGTTTACAAGGACTAGCTGATAAAACCTTTAGCAGTACCACTATTCTAGCGGAATTAGTTAGGTTGGGAATCCTTACCATCAAACTTGTTAAAATGCAAGAAACTAGAGGTATTTATCATAAAAAAACAGGGATTTTAACCGATAGTTTAGGTAACTCTATTTTACATGAAGGCTCAGATAACTTCACTGGTGCTGCTCATAGTAGTAACGCCGAGAGTATCACCTTTTTATATTACTCAGACTCCTTAGATTTAGAGACAATTCAACAGTCAATAATCGAATTTGACCAAGAATGGCAAGAGCCAGAATTAAGCTTTGATTTAACTCAAGAATTTTTGCAACAAGTCTTAGCAGAAAAACAGCGCCGACAACAACAAATTCAACCTCAAATAGAGACAATTAGTCCTCAAGAATTTCCCGCAGGCGCAACTACAAATATTAAAATTAAGGGTAAAAACCTAGACAAAATTGAAGAAATTGAGATTCCCGATAATCCCTTAATCGCAGTAGAAATAGAGGAAAAACAACCCCATCTCCTAACAGGAACTGTCACCGTTGATCCCGAACATCCCTCCACTTCTTTAAAAACTTTTAGAGTCAAAGAGAAACAGGGAACTTATCAGATTACGCCAACTCAAGCCCCAACTATTAAACAAGAAATAACCTTACCTGAATGGGAAGAAATAGCTGGATTTAAACAAGCGATTGAACTAATCCTACAGGGAAAACAGGGAACCCCCGATGATTTTCTCTACTGGTTAGCCCAACAACGCCCCCACCTGCTCAACATTCAATCCAGTAACATTTTAGATCGACTGGTTAATCAAGACATCCTGTTTGAACATCAAAAATCCGGCGCACAACATTGTTTGAGAGTCATGCAGAACTTTGGCGTAGTGGTTTGTGCCGATGCGGTAGGCTTAGGAAAAACCCGCCTTGCTGCTGCGGTAACAAAACTCTACCTAGAAGAAAATCCTCAAACTAAAATTGCCATTATTGCTGCCAAAAAACTCCACCCGAACTGGGAGAGAGAAATGGCAGAATTAGGATTGCTCGCCAAGAAACACTACGAACTCTACAATAAAAACCTAATGAGTCGTGGCGGCGATCGCTTTTATGATGAATTTACCCGCCATGGGGGTGCGGCAGATTTAGTCATCATTGATGAAGCTCATGAAGGCATCCGTAACTATAACAACCGCATCCATAAAACCTGCCTGCAAATTAAAGAACACGATCGCCAGATTGAAAGACAAAGATATTACCTGCTCCTGACGGCAACCCCTTGGAACAACCGCCGCGAAGACATCTATAACATCCTTTCTCCCTTTCTCACCCGTCCCGAAGGCTTCCAAGAATTGGGCTTTCCCCCCGAAGTCAAACAATGGTTTGCCAGCCGAGAAATAGGAATAGAAAACTTTACCGATACCACCAATATTTTCCGGCGCACCTATCGAGAACTCTTCTTACAGCGTACCCGCAAGATGTTGAGAGAAGCCACCCCAGACTTACAACTCTATGCCCAACGCCTTGCCCAATGGCTGCCCGTCCAATTTGAACCAGAAACCGAACAAGCATTAGAACGGATCTTCAGTCAGTTTGAAGATAATCTGTTTATTCCCTTTGCCGACCCGATCCGTTACTTAACCAGCACAGTGGAACAGCGTTCTTTACTGAAAAACCAGCGCCGGATGTTTTTACAACGGGCAGAGTCTAGTATGTATGCTCTACGACGAACCATTAAAAACTTTAGCGATCGCATTCCCTTACTCCAACAGCAACTCGAACAAGTCACCCCGGATGCCGAAGGGTTAAAACAATTTCTCTTACAACATTACAAATTTCAAGCTGAAAAAACAGGAAGAGAAACCGACTGGTTGGGGATAGAAGAAAATGGGGATGAGGATTATTGGGAAGAGGAAGAAGATGAAGAAGAAACTGACAGCAACAAAGGGGAAAAACGTCAACAGTTACGCCGCTCTATTGACCTAGCCACCGATAAACTGAAAAATAATCCCCTAGAAGCTAAAAATATCTATAACCGCATTCTCGCTGACTGTCATAGTGATTTAGAGCAACTACAGCAGATTTCAGTCCTCTTAGCCAATGAATTTGTCACCGACCACAAACGACAGCAAGTTAGCCGGAAAGTCATGGAATTAGTTGCTGATGGTCACAAAGTTTTACTAATTTCTACTTTCTCCGATACCGTCATTGATTACTACCGCTACATGAGCCAAAATCAGGTCATTGTCTCCAAAGGAATTGGCATGGCAATGGGCAGTCACAAACTTTACTACACCGATGAAAAATCGATTAAGATTGCGCCAAACAACGCCCTCAGAGGAAACAACCAGCAAACCGGACTCCAGCGCCAACAATTATTCCGTTTATTTGCCCCCGAAGCCACTTGTAAAAACCCGAACGAACGCCCTTTACTAGAACAGGAAATAGCCGTCCTCATCGGTTCAGAAACCCTCTCCGTCGGTCAAAACCTGCAAGATGCCGACTATCTAATTAACATTGACCTCCCCTGGAATCCCATGGTCTTGGAACAGCGCATCGGCAGAATCGATCGCCCCAAATCCCATCCTTGCCAATATATTTACATCTATTACGCCAACAGTGAAAGTCAGCTACTCAGACAAGCGGGCCGACTAGCTAACCTGAATAAGAAACTAATTGGGGAACTGGCCAAAGATGACAAAATTCCCCATATCAGTAATGTAGAGGAGTTGGGCGCTTCCGTTTATGGAGATACCTACTTTGACGATCAAATTCTCCCCGGTTATATTGACTTCATCCACAATCTAATTAAAGCCCGACAACTCGAACAAGAAAGTTTTCAAGAACAAACCTATCAAAAACAAGAAACTAGCCGCAACCTCTACAGTCAAAACGAGCTTTTGCATAGTGAAGAATTGCGGAAGCTCTACGAAAGATTAGGAGAAAAATATCAGCCCAATCCTCTAACTATCGGTCAATTTACCACCTCGGAATTACCCACCAGTGTAGTCGCTTTAACTCTCGATTACTTTGACCCTAATGGTCAACCAATTCCCGAACAAAATCAACTAATTTATTGGAACGATCTAAGCAGAGAAAATGATGGTTTAGGAGTAGCAATCGCCACAGCTTTTAAAACCCCTCAAGCCAGCCAGATTGTTCCCGCGAAACCAATCATTAACCTAGCCCAGCAGCTTTATGAACAACTGGTTCAAGTTAAACAAAAATTAAGCCAAGACCTAGAAGAAACTGCTATTTTAGAAAATATCCAACTCAATTCAGAACGACTAAGTAGGATTCAAAAGCGCATCCAAACTATGTCAGCTTTTCCCGCCAACGTTAACCGAAAAATGGTTAAAAATACCCTAAATAAATTGAGCCAAGCTAAAGAAACAAAGAAAGTGCAAAAACTGCTCAAAGATTACACTGACGGTGAACCAAGCCAACTCGATGATCAAAAATTTATTCTGGGGTTGATTCAGGGTACAGAACAGCTTAATTTACTGACCTTTGATACTGCTAAACCTTCCAGTTTAAAACTTTCTCTTTCAGCCATGTTACTGAGAATTTGGCTCTTCTAGGTTCTGTGTGATAAGTTTAACTTACAATATGATCGATCGATCTTTGTGTCCTTTGTGTCTTTGTGGTTCGCTCCACTCCCTCGCCAGCAGGACTGTATCTTAGAATACATTTTACCCACCAAACCTAAGAGAGCCATGAGGCAAGGAGCAAGGTTTTCTTTTCACTGATTACTGTTGACTGAAAAGACTCCCCCACAGCCATCTTACTCCGGGGAAAATCGCTATAGAATAGAGAGAAAAAAGAATTGCGAGGAAAAAACTCTGTCTTTTAACCCGATTGTCATTCCCCCTTCCCCGGAAAATCCCGCTCGCTATCTAGTGATCATGCTGCACGGTTGGGGTGCCGATGCCATGGATCTGGCCCCCCTTGCATCGATGCTGGATCTGGCTGATTGTCAATTTTTGTTTCCTAATGCTCCCTTTGATCATCCGCAAGTGCCGGGGGGACGCGCCTGGTATGCGCTAGAAACCTCCGATCATCAAGGTTTAGTCGCTAGTCGTCAACAGTTGCACGATTGGATTATTTCCCTAGAAGCAACTACCGGCATTCCCCTAGAGCGGACTTTTTTGACCGGTTTTTCCCAAGGAGGAGCGATGACCCTGGATGTGGGTTTATCCTTACCCTTGGCGGGATTGGGTTCCCTGAGTGGTTATCTGCACGGTGAACCCCATCCCCAAGGTCCACAAAATGTCTTAATTGTTCATGGTAAGCAGGATCCCGTCGTTCCTATCGCTGCCGCTCGTCAAGCCAGAGATTTACTGCTTGGTTTGGGGGTTAACGTCGAATATCACGAGTTAAATATGGGTCACGAAATCCCCATTCCGGCGCTGACTATATTACGCCAATTCCTCCGCAATCGTCTGGAAACGGCATGAATAATGCTCGTCAGCTGGCTTTGCTGATTTTACGCGATATCGATCGCTCCTCCGCTTATCCCGATCGCGCTCTTGATCGCCATTTGTCCGCTAGTTCCTTAAATTGTCTTGACAAAGCCTTGACAACGGAGATTGTTTATGGTATAATCCGCCGACAAAGAACTTTGGATGCGCTGCTCGATCGCCTGGGGAAAAAAACCGCGGCCCAGCAACCCCCAGATTTACGGCGAATTCTCCATATTGGTCTTTATCAACTGCGCTATCTCTCCCAGATTCCCCCATCAGCGGCGGTGAATACGGCGGTAGAATTAACTAAAATCAGTCATTTAGGCAAATTAGCGGCGGTGGTTAACGGAATGCTGCGGCAATATCTCCGTTTAACTGCTAATGGCGACGATCCTTTACTTTTACCGGAAAATACCGCTTCTAGATTGGGTATTCTCCACAGTTTCCCCGATTGGTTGGTGCAATTGTGGTTAGATCGCTTTAGTGTTACGGAAACGGAACAACTGTGTCAATGGTTTAATCGCTCTCCTGACCTCGATATTCGGATTAATCCCCTGAAAACTAGCCGAGAAGCCCTAGAAAATGAGTTAGAATCAGCCAATATAACTTTTCATCATCTTAAATTACCTCTAGCTTGCCGTTTAACCTCTGGTTTAGGCAATATTGAGCGTTTAGAGGGATTTCGAGCCGGAAATTACACCCTACAGGATATTAGCGCCCAATTAGTCACTTATCTACTCGATCCCCAGCCCGGAGAGACAATTATCGACGCTTGTGCGGCACCAGGGGGAAAAACCACTCATATTGCCGAATTAATGGGCGATCAGGGTAGAATATTAGCCTGTGATCAAACGGCATCCCGTTTACGACAGTTAGAAGCCAATATTAAAAGATTAGACTTAAAAGCGATCGAAATACATCTAGGGGATAGTCGCGATCGTCCCCAGTGGTGCGGCATCGCCGATCGTGTACTAATCGATGCTCCCTGTTCAGGATTGGGAACCCTGCACAAGCGTCCTGATATACGTTGGCGACAAACACCAGAAAATTTACCTGTACTAGCCAAACGACAGGGGGAACTTTTAGCCTCGGCTGCCACTTGGGTAAAACCGAAGGGAATCTTAGTTTATGCCACTTGTACTTTAAATCCGTTAGAAAATGAAAGAGTGATCGAGCAGTTTTTAGCCGCTCATCCCGATTGGAAAATGGCCACTCCTGACTCTAATTCATGCGTCTCAGAATACTATACAGAAACGGGAGCGATCGAAGTGTTACCCCATCGGCATAATCAAGACGGTTTTTTTATGGCTAAGTTAGTCAAGGAAGTGTGAGATGAAAAATAAACAATTACTGAAAATTCTCATCGGTGTTGCTTGGATTGATGGTGTAATTCAACCATCAGAAAGAAGCTATTTAAGACAGGTAGCTGTGAGGGAAAAACTTGATGATGATCCGGAGATAAAACCACTATTATCGGAACTAAAACCGGTTAAAACCAGTGAATGTTATCGATGGTTAGAGTCCTATTTAGGCGATAATCCTAGTCCAGAAATCTATCAAGATCTACTAACATCGATTAGCACTTTAATCTATAGCGATGACGACGTGGATATACAGGAAGCGAAATTATTAACCAAAGTGCAGAGTTTTGATCCGACTCACGATAGCCATCGATCGATTTTAGATAAATTAGTGACGGGAATTCAGAAATTGTACCACAAGGCAATTACTGAAAGTAATTAAGGAGTAGCTATCAGTGATGAGCAGGTCAAAAAATTCCCCGATAAAAACTGATAGCTTCTCCCTATATTTTAGGTAATAACTGTGGGTTGTTCCCGTCCGGTAGATTGACGAATTTGACCGATTTCTTCAGCTAAATCAATTAACGGCTGTAGGGCTTTTTGGGTGTCGATATCGTGTTTACTTGCGTCCGGTTCATAACTTTCTAGATAAACCCGGAGAGTTGCTCCTTTAGTTCCCGTACCGGATAGACGATAAATAATCCGAGAACCATCGGTAAAACCAATGCGAATACCTTGATTTTTACTCACACTACCATCCACGGGATCCGTATAGCTAAAATCATCGGCATATTCCACTTCATAGTTACCAAATTGTTTACCCTTAAGGTCTAAAACCAGCTTCTGGAGACGTGCCATCATCTCTTTAGCCGGTTCTAAGGCGACTTCTTCATAATCATGACGAGAATAGAAATTACGACCAAATTCTTGCCAATGACTGCGAACAATTTCCTCTACAGATTCCCCTTTAACTGCCAAAATATTTAACCAGAAAAGAACCGCCCATAAACCATCTTTTTCGCGAATATGATTGGAACCCGTGCCGAAACTTTCCTCACCGCAAAGGGTTGCTTTCCCCGCATCTAACAAATTACCGAAGAATTTCCAACCGGTGGGAGTTTCATAACAGTCAATTCCCAGTTTAGCCGCTACGCGATCGGCCGCCGCACTGGTGGGCATCGATCGCGCCACTCCCGTGATACCATTTTGATAGCCCGGTACTAGATGAGCGTTGGCAGTCAGTACAGCTAAACTATCACTGGGGGTGACAAAAAAATTCCGACCGAGGATCATATTGCGATCGCCATCTCCATCGGAAGCAGCCCCAAAATCCGGAGCCTCTTGACCAAAGAGAATTTCTACCAGATCATGGGCATAGACTAGGTTAGGGTCGGGATGACCCCCACCAAAGTCCTCTAAGGGAATACCATTTAATACTGTACCCTTGGGCGCGCCTAAACGCTGTTCAAATATGGCATAAGCGTAGGGACCCGTCACCGCATGGAGAGAATCCATGCACATTTTAAACTTACCAGAAGTGAGTAGGGCCTGAATGCGATCGAAATCAAAAATCTTTTCCATCATTTTGACGTAGGGAGTAACCGCATCGATCACTTCCACATCCATAGTTCCCAGTTTAAAGGAACCGGGGCGATCGAGATTAATATCGGCCCCTAAGAGGATGTTATAACTGCTAATCACCTTAGTCTCGGCATAAATTGCATCGGTGATATTTTCCGGGGCTGGTCCGCCGTTAGTAATATTGTACTTAATGCCAAAATCGCCCTCTGGACCGCCGGGGTTATGACTAGCAGAGAGAACAATACCGCCAAAAGCGTTATTTTCGCGAATTAACCCAGAAATAGCGGGAGTGGAGACAATACCATCGGTTCCCACGAGTATTCTACCGATACCGTTAGCGGCGGCGATTTTCAGGATAGTTTGAATAGCTTGACGGTTATAATAACGACCATCTCCACCGACAACTAGGGTTTGACCCTCGATACCGTCTAAAGTATTGAAGATAGCTTGAATAAAATTTTCCAGATAATGGGGTTGTTGAAAAACGGGAACGGATTTTCGCAATCCAGAAGTCCCCGGTTTCTGGTCACTAAAGGGTTTTGTGGCAACAGTTTCAATCGTCATAGTCTTTTCTTGATAGGCCGACGCAATTGTAAACTTAAGTATATAGCAGTAGGTTGACAGCCAAGAAATCGGGTAAGAAAGACAACGGTTCTATTGGGTTTGGTGAGTGAGTGGAAGGAACCACTCCAGACACAAAGGACACAGAGATCGATCGCTCCTATATAATTTAAACTGATCACACAAAGAATAAGAGAGCTAATCTAAGGATAGGGGGTTAAGATGGGTCTTAGCCAATAAATGAACCAGATTTGGGGGTATAAACCCCCAATAATAACCAATTTTAGCTATATCGCTTAATCGGCCCCTTCAATCGGTGCAAATCCCTGACGTTGAATATTCTCGCTGATGTGACGAGGTTCGAGGAATTGCAGCAGATAATCTGGACCTCCTGCTTTGGAACCTACCCCCGACATCTTGAAACCCCCGAAGGGTTGACGGGAGACAATCGCACCGGTGATTCCCCGGTTAATATAGAGGTTTCCCACTTCAAATTCCTGCATAGCTCGGTTAATATGGGCAGGAGTGCGAGAATATAAGCCACCAGTTAAAGCATAGTCGGTTCCGTTAGCTACAGCTAAAGCTTCCTCAAAATTACTCACTTTGATAATTGCCACCACTGGACCGAAAATTTCCTCCATCGCTATTACCGCATCGGGGGGAACATTTTTAAAGACGGTGGGACTGACGAAGTAACCCACCTCTGGAATTGGCATTTCTAGAGCCAATTCTGCCTCTTTTTTGCCAGTTTCGATGTATTCCCGAATTCTTGCTTGAGCTTTCTCGTCGATAACCGGTCCTACTTCCGTACTCGGTAAATCCGTCGGCCCGATATTGAGGGACCCGGTAGCCTCGACAAAGCGATCAACAAAGCTATCATAGACGCTTTCCAGAACGATTATCCGCGAACAGGCTGAACATTTCTGGCCGGTGTAGCCAAAAGCGGACTTAACCGCACCGACAACGGCCTGATCTAAATCGGCACTCTCATCGACAATTAGGGCATTTTTGCCGCCCATTTCGGCGATAACTCGTTTTAGGTGTTTTTGACCCTTTTGCACGATAGAGGCATCTGTATAGATGCGACAGCCCACTTCTCGTGAACCGGTGAAGGCGATTAGGTGAACATCGGGATGGCTAACTAAATGCGCCCCCACCTGGGAACCTTTACCCGGGATATATTGGAAGACTCCAGCAGGAATACCCGCTTCTAGGAGAATCTCGGCAAATTTCGCCGTAATCACCGAAGAAGTCTCGGCAGGTTTCAATAGCGTGCAGTTACCTGCTACTAAAGCTGCCACTGTCATCCCAACTGCGATCGCTAGGGGGAAATTCCAGGGAGAAATCACTAAAGCAATACCCCGGGGTTGGTAGGAATAACGATTATTTTCGCCTGCCACGTCGAAATTATGCCCTAAATCCAGTCTTTCCATCTCGGAGGCGTAATAACGGCAAAAATCGATCGCTTCTGACACTTCTGGATCCGCCTGTTGGATAACTTTGCCCACTTCCAAACAAATCCAGGCCGATAACTCGTGTCGTCGCGCTTCCATCAAATCTGCTGCTTTTCGCAGTATTTCGGCTCTTTTAGCCACTGGAGTGCGTTTCCAAGCGGGAAAAGCCTGTTTCGCCGCTATTATCGCTTTTTCTGCCTGTTCCACCTCAATTAAGCCCACTTTTCCCACTATTTCCTGCGGGTTACAGGGATTAACGGAATTGATTTGAACATTGGTGGTGACGTATTCGCCATTAATTAGGGGTAAATAGGTCTTACCGAGGGAATTTTTGACAAAAGTAAGGGCTTGATTGGCTTTATTTCGTAGTTGCTCGTTGGCATAATCTGTATCGGGGGCATTAGGAAAACCGGGGATAATCGGGTTATCATTGCCTAAAACCCGGGGGGCTGCGATTAAATCTTCCACGGGACGATCCTCCAAATTTTGCCGTAGGAAAGAACTATTAGCAGTATTTTCTAATAAACGGCGGATTAGATAGGCCATACCGGGTAAAAGTTTTCCGTAGGGGGAATAAACCCGCACCCGATGACCCCGCTTCACTAAGGCTTTGGCTAATTGGTCGCCCATGCCGTACAATACCTGCATTTCAAAGCGACGACGGGGAATTTCTAAACTTTCTGCGATCGCACAGGCTAGGGCTTGCGATCGCACGTTATGACTACCGATAGCAGCGTATAAATATTGATGATTTTCCAATAATAACCGCGTCATCCGTTCATAATTGGCATCAGTGGCTGATTTTTCGTTATATACCGGCTGTGGCCAGTGATTTTGGCGACATTTAATTGTTTCCTGATCCCAGTAAGCGCCTTTGACTAGCCGGACAGTCAGGGGATAACCGCGCTTTTTAGCCCAATTAATTAAATCTTGTAAATCTTGGGCAGAATCTCTTAAATATGCCTGTAGGGTGATACCAATATCGGTACGACTGCGAAATTCTTCTTCTAGGAGTAATTCTTTCAGGATAGCCAGGGTGAGGTTTTTATAAACGTACTGTTCCATATCAAAATGGACTGCTACCCCTAACTCCTGAGCGCGTCGCAATAGTAGGCGAATGCGATCGCAAACTTTTTCTTTACTGCCAATCGGATCTATGGGATCAAACTGAGAATAAAAGGCAGTTAGCTTGACAGAAACCTGCACTTGTGGTAATAAGTCGCCGTCCGCTTCATCAATTTGGCTAACTTTATTCCATTTGGTTGCTTCTTGAGCCAAATGGGTGATTAAATCCAGATAACTTTGTAGATAAACTTGGGTTTCCGCTTCAGTAATTACCGCTTCACCGAGGAGATCTATGGTAAAAGCCATTTTTTCCTTCCGCAGACGGGTGACAGTGCGAGTAATTTGCTCTAGGTCTTCCCCGGCGATATACTTACGAGCTAAGGTTTCTACAGATTTAGCGATCAGACTGGCGGCCGTTTGAGCGGGTAGGGAGTTAGGATCACTAAAGTTGAGGATACTTTTCAGCGCACTGGGCAGTTCTACGGAAGCATCACCGAGGTATTGTTGCAGATGATTAGCGATCTCGGCATTACTGCGTAAAGCGGGTAAACAATCAATAAAACGGAATAATTGTACTCGTAAATTGGGGTTAGACATTGCCCAATCGAGTAATTTATCATCCCAACGCATTTGATCCTGTAAAGCAGACCAAAGACCTTTTTTTTCCCGAGTTTCGGCTAAAAGTTGTCTAGCGATCTCTTGGGTTTTAGTTTCGTAGTTTTGAGTTGAGTCGATTTGGATAACCACGGTGATTCAAGTAAAAAAAATTATCAACGGGATTCAGCTTTCAGCAAGCTACCGTCAGCCTTCAGCCTAAAATTCAGTTTTTGAGCTTTTTTAGCTGATTGCCGCTCTTAATGGCTCTTTTCTCTGGTTTATATTCTTACCGAAGGACTAATCAAAGCTAATAGCTGATCGCTTTTGCTGAACACTCTATTGTACTCGATCGAGCGGGGAAGTGGGGGTGTAGGGTTTAGGGTGTGGAGTGTGGGGAAGTGGGAAGTATAAATAAAAATAATCTCCTGACTACTGATTACTGATCACTGATCACTGATTACTGATTACTGATTACTGATACCCGATAGTCCTTGTGTATTGTCGAAGCGTTTACTTATAATAACTTTAAAAAGATTTTCGGGATCATCGGTAGCCCTATGGCAAAAATTGAAACGAGAACAGAACCCATGGTTTTAAACATGGGACCCCATCACCCTTCGATGCACGGAGTTTTGCGCTTAATCGTCACCCTTGACGGGGAAGACGTGATTGACTGTGAACCCGTAATCGGTTATCTTCATCGGGGCATGGAAAAAATTGCCGAAAATCGCACCAATGTCATGTACGTTCCCTACGTTAGTCGTTGGGATTACGCCGCAGGGATGTTTAACGAGGCGATTACAGTCAATGCTCCCGAAAAATTAGCCGATATCGCCGTTCCCAAACGAGCGCAATATATCCGGGTGATTATGTTGGAACTCAACCGCATCGCTAACCATTTACTCTGGTTAGGCCCCTTTATGGCGGATGTAGGCGCACAAACTCCCTTTTTCTACATTTTCCGGGAACGGGAGATGATTTATGACCTCTGGGAAGCTGCCACGGGAATGCGGTTAATTAATAATAATTATTTCCGTATTGGTGGCGTGGCGGTGGATTTACCCTACGGATGGGTGGATAAGTGCGAGGATTTCTGTGACTATTTTGACCCCAAAGTGGACGAATACGAGAAATTAATCACTAATAACCCGATTTTCCGCCGTCGTATTGAAGGGATAGGCTGCATTACCAGAGACGAAGCGATTAACTGGGGTTTATCCGGTCCGATGTTACGCGCTTCTGGGGTGAAATGGGATTTAAGAAAAGTTGACCATTACGAGTGTTACGACGATTTTGACTGGGAAGTGCATTGGGAAACCGCCGGCGATTGTTTTGCTCGTTATCTGGTGCGGATTCGGGAAATGCGCGAATCGGTGAAAATTATCCGGCAAGCACTGAAAGGTTTACCCGGTGGTCCCTACGAAAATCTGGAAGCAAAACGGATGGCAGAAGGGAAAAAATCAGCTTGGAATGATTTTGACTATCAATATATCGCCAAAAAAGTCGCCCCCACTTTCAAAATCCCTAAAGGTGAACATTATGTGCGTTTGGAAAGCGGTAAAGGGGAATTAGGTATCTTTATCGTCGGTAATGATGATGTTTTCCCTTGGCGTTGGAAAATTCGGGCTGCTGATTTTAATAATCTTCAAATTCTGCCTCATATCCTCAAAGGGGTAAAAGTTGCCGATATTATGGCGATTTTAGGCAGTATTGATATTATTATGGGGTCAGTCGATCGCTAAATCTCCTTCCTAGGGAGCAGGTAGGTTGATTCATGAATCAACCTACTATAACTGGAGCAGGACAGGGCTGATTCATTCTCCCAATCTAATTTTTTATTTTTGCCACGTTTAATCGCTTACGCGGTAGGCAAAGCAGCACGTTTTGACAAATTTTCAGCTATTTAGGGCTTGGTGAATAAATGTGAAATGTATGCAAAGTAAGGGTTTTGGGGCTTTACGAGCGAAACAGGTGCAAGATTTTGAGAGAATCGTGGTTCAAAACCTTGCATCTTCATCGGCCCGCGTCCTGTAGGGGCGAAGCATTCGGGCAATAACCTATCGGTGAAACCGGAGATTTTCTATCCGAATGCTTCGCCCGTACTTTTTGCTGCAAACCCTATTTATTCCGAGAAATCGACTAAAAATGTAATTGTTGTGGGCAAACCACAAATCTCTGTATGATAGGGTGAGAAAATTTGTTTAAAGGCAAGTGAGATAACATTTAGGGGAAATCAAGACAATGACCGAAGATATCGCAACTCCCAGCAAAATATGGATTATTACGGGGGAATCTGATCGTCAAGAAACGCCCACCGGCGGTAGAAGTAGCAGTGATATCGGGGGACGGCTCGGTGAACAGGAAAGCTCGCCAGTTGCGGCCACCGAAAGAAGTCAAGTGGATGTGTCCAAACTGAAGCTAGAAATGAAGGGCTTTCTCAAAGCGATGAGGGAAATGCTCGATGAAGCCGACCCTCCTAGCGCTAAAATCCGGCTCGATGAAGTGGAACTGTCTGTAGAAATTAATGGGGAAGGGCAAGTTAGCCTGTTTGGGGTCGGGGGCAAAGCGGGAGGTAAAGGAGCGATGACGTTTAAGTTCAAGAGGAAAGATGGCTAAAAACTGGGTGATAGCGATCGGCATCAATGAATATGACAACCTCAAGCCACTGAAATACGCAAAGAAAGATGCAGAAGCGATCAAAGCTTGGTGTGAAAGGGAGGGAGGATTCGATCGCGGTGGGATATTTCTATTTACCGAAGATTCTCCACCCATTCCTGCTAGTCCCCCCATTCCCACGCAACTAACCCACGGTCGTCTCAAGCGGTTTCTTCAGAGGCAGTTCCAGACTCCCCTGCTTAAGCCTGGAGACAATCTCTGGTTTTTCTTTGCTGGTCACGGCAGGCGAGATCAAGACAAAGACTACCTGATGTTGCCCGATAGCGATCCGGGCAATGTAAGAGAAACGGCTGTATCAGTGGATTATGTAACCGAGCGGCTGCGGAGGTCTGGTGCGGATAACGTCGTACTATTGTTAGATGCCTGTCGAGATGAGGACAGCCGAGGCGGTCTGGGCATTGGAGAGGAGGAGTATCAGGGAGTAATAACCTTCTATTCCTGTACGGCCAATCAACAGTCATGGGAGATCGACGAGTTGCAACAAGGCTCATTTACCCATACGCTGCTGGAAGGATTGCGGCGGCAAGGAGAAGGCAATTGCGCTACGGTAGAGCGTCTAGACGAATACCTGCGCCGTCAAGTCGAGAAAATTAACGCTAGATATGGGAAACCGAGACAGAATCCCTATTTGAAAGCAGAACCGCCCCACAAGCTCTATTTTATTTTGTTAGAACAAGTTGCCACGCTTAGGGATGTGCAACCCCTAAAGTATCAGGCTTCCTTAGCAGAAAATAGGAGCGATTTTGACTTAGCTGAACAGTTATGGATTCGTGTCTTGGGAGCATCCCGTGGCGATTTAGATGCGATCGAAGCTATCAAGCGTATCGCGCGAAGACAGTCACAGTCGTCTTCAATTCCTACTACTCCTGAACCCGTCAGGCAGTCCGAGGGGAATAGGTCATCCACCCCTAAGCCTTCTCAAGAAAATGGACTCAAGGTATTTAACTTTGAAATCGTGGAAGTAAATGCGAAGGGTGAGCAAATCAAAAAAGAGTCGAAGCAGTCCCAATATTTCAGCCAAGATTTGGGCAAAGACATCACCCTAGAAATGGTCGCCATACCGGGGGGAACATTCACGATGGGTTCACCAGCAGGAGAAGGAGATAATGATGAGAAACCCCAACATCAGGTCACTGTTCCCCCCTTTTTCATGGGCAAATATCCCATAACCCAAGCGCAGTGGCAAGCGATCGCGTCCCGTGCCGATTTAAAAGTTAAACAAGACCTTAATCTCAAACCAGCCTATTTTAAAGACCGTCCCGATAGCGATCGCCGTCCCGTGGAACAAGTTAGTTGGTATGATGCGATCGAGTTCTGCGCGAGATTATCGAAACTATCGAAACTAAGCGGAAGGGAATACCGGCTACCGAGTGAGGCGGAATGGGAGTATGCTTGTCGCGCTGGGACAACCACCGCCTTTCATTTCGGTGAGACTATTACCACGGATTTAGCGAATTATAGAGGAACTGATTGGGAAATAGAAAACAAAGTTTATCCAGGGAATTATGGAAGGGGTCCAAAAGGCACTTATAGGGAAGAAACCACACCAGTAGGTCATTTTAAGGTAGCTAATGACTTTGGGCTGTATGATATGCACGGCAATGTTTGGGAATGGTGTTTAGATCCGTGGCACGACAGCTATGAGGGTAAAACGCAGACCGATAGCGAAGTTTGGGATGAAGAACAAAGCGCGGAGCAATATTTACTTAATGAAAATAATGTTATACAACTATTAAGTGATAAAAGAACTAGAGTACTACGCGGCGGTTCTTGGAACAGCCTTCCGAGGTACTGTCGCAGTGCGGTTCGTGACAGGGACAACCCCGGCAACCGCAACAACTACTACGACGGTTTTCGAGTTGTCTGCCGCTTCCCCAGGACTTGATTTCCCTTTATTCTTTTCTCTTTTTCCCTTTTCCGGCGATTTTTTTGCCGCTCATAGTACATATATACTATTCTTGATGCTGCAGAAGAGAACTCTCTAACCCTTGTACTCTTTTTTCCCTTTTTACTCTCATTCCCTATTTTTTCTCTTTTCTTTTCTTTATCGCCAGTTTTTTGGGTTTTTGGGGCGATTTTGGGGTTATTTGGGCGCACCAGAAGGCAAAAACCCCCGCATCAAGTTAATCTAGATGCCTTTCGAGAAAAAATTTTTTCTGTGCAGGGAATCCTTACAATAGAAAAGGGAACACACAACCAAATTGCTGGTATTTTTCCTCTGGGCATGGTGGCGCAGTTTGTAGAATTTAGCTGGAATTTATGAATCATTTCCTGCATTCTTTCACTGTTTTTCCTGATTCTGCCCGAAAATCTCGCTCTTACTCCCTGGGTAAACTGCGACGACCCTTAATCTTCCTGTTTACCGTCGGTTGTCGTTTCTATAATCAGCCGAAATTAGCCGTCGGGACTATTTCTCCGGTCACAATTATCGCCCCCGAAGATGCCAGTTTTCATCTTGACTAAGAATTTGCTGATGAGGACAAAACATGAGCAAAAATGATCTATTTTTTGAGATTTCAACCCCTCTTAATTGTACGATCTGCGTCACTGTTGCCTATTGGGAAATTATCACCCAGATAAAACATCCTATAATGAAAGGACAAGAAAAATTAGTCCAAGAAACCCTTAGCCAACCTGATGAAATTCGACGTAGCCGCAGTGACCCCAATGTTTATCTTTTTTATCAACTTCAACGACCAAAACGTTGGCTCTGTGCCATTATCCGAAAGCTCAATGGTGATGGTTTCCTAATTACCACTTATCCCACCGATGCAATTAAAGAAGGGGAAATTTTATGGCAGAAGTAAACGTTTATTATGATCCGATGGGCAATACCTTAACCGTGTGGTTTGGCGATCGCTCTTCAGAATATCTCTGCGAAGAAACCGGCGACGAAGTTATTTTAATGAAAAATCAAAAAGGCGAAGTTATTGGTTTTGAAAAACTTAACTATAGAATTTCTGAAAACAGGAATCTGAAAATTTCCCTAGAAACCGCCATCCCTCTTTAAACAGTAAAGGTTAAAAATGACAATTACTAAAAGTGGGCAAGCTTTCAACAATATTAAGGAAAATCAATCAAAATAATCTCTCCTTGTCTAACTTTCCCGTGGTGTGCGGTGCTGGGGGGACTTTGTAACCCTTTTTCTCTTTTTTTTCCCGCCCAAAGGCCGGTCGATTTTGTAGGGGTGAACTGCGTTCGCCCACCGGCAATTATCGGCCCACCAGCAATTATCGGCCCGCCCGTTTTTTGGGGATTTGGGGCGATTTTTGGGTTATTTGGGCGCACCAGAAGGCAAAAACCCCCGCATCAAGTTAATCTAGATACCTTTCGAGAAAAATTTTTTTTGCACAGGGAGTCCTTACAATAGAAAAGGGAACACACAACCAAATTGCTGGTATTTTTCCTCTGGGCATGGTGGCGCAGTTTATAGAATTTAGCTGGAATTTATGAATCATTTTCTGCATTCTTTCACTGTTTTTCCTGATTCTGCCCGAAAATCTCGCTCTTACTCCCTGGGTAAACTGCGACGACCCTTAATCTTCCTGTTTACCGTCGGTTGTCTGACTAGCGTGGTCGGTTATCGTTTCTATAATCAGCCGAAATTGGCCGTCGGGACTATTTCCCCGGTTACGATTATCGCCCCCGAAGATGCCCGTTTTCAAGACCAAGAAACCACCGCCCTCAAACGCCAAAAAATTCGGGCTGGACTGCTTCCCCGGCTGAAAAGAGACCCCCAAACCACCGACCAGATCGAGCGATCGCTGCAGGACACTTTAGGGCAATTAAGTCAAATTCGCCCAATTTTGCGAAGAAATTCCATTTTAATGGGCAGGACTATTTCCAACGCCACAATGGAAACGCTGCTCACCTTTTCTGCCGCTCAATGGTCAACTCTACAGAGCCGCCTCAACTATGAAGAATCTTTTACAAACCTCTTGACAAAAAAGCAGGAATATGCTGTAGACGAAATCCAAGCCTATCGTCAGCGCGTGACGAAGGGAAACTTTGAGCAATTTATCGATCGATTAGGGCAATTACGGCAAATACAGGAGCAAACCAGCCAAAATTATCGGCATTCCAGCTTAAATAAACTCAAATACGCCGATCTGATCGCAGTGGCCCAAATGGGCGATCGAGAGTGGCAAAACCTAGAAACAGCCATCCTGCAAGCGAGTCGCCGGATTTTGGTGCAAGGCATTCCCCCGGGGATTTCCACCAGTCACCTACAGGATACCATCGCCGTGCAGATTAGCAGCGATCGCCTAACCGATCGCCAGCAGCTTTTAGCCGAAAATATCCTTCTGGCAGCCCTGGAGGGAGAAGCGAACCTGATAGAAGATCGGGAGGCAACCAAAGAACAAGCCGCTAAAGCGGTGGAAGCGGTAGATATGGTCATGTCTAGCGCTCAAACCGGTCAAATTATCGTTAAAGCAGGCGAAACAATTACTCAAGCTCAGTTTGTTCTCATCGATGGCTTTGGTTTGAGCGAACGGGGCATTAACTGGATGGGTTTAGGGTCAACGGCAATCCTTGTCACCAGTGCGATCGGGACTTTTTGCCTCGTGGCCCAGCGTCTCCATCGGCCCCTGCGTCACCGGGATTTTATTCTCTTGGGTTTACTAAGTTTTACCACACCGATCCTAGCGATCGCCAATATTCCCTTTACCAATTTGGCAGCCGTGGGTTTATTAGTCAGCAGTTTCTACGGCCCGACTCTGGCCGTCACCCAGGTCCTCTTAACTGCCGGTCTTTCCCTATTCAGCATCCAAGGTATCAGCGCCGATTTAATCGCGGGGACGATAGGGGGACTATTAGCGGCTATGATAGCGGCAAAATTGCGTTCCAGGGATGAATTATCGCTGCTAGGGATGGGAATCGGAGTCAGCCAAGGGGGTGTTTATCTGCTCACTTACCTAATCGTTAGTGCCACGGCCAGCACGATCATCTATACTCTACTACCCACGGCGCTCGTCTATGGTCTATCGGGGATAGCTTGGACGGTAATCGCCCTAGGATTATCCCCCTATTTGGAACGCTGTTTCGATGTGGTGACTCCGATTCGTCTGGTGGAGTTGTCCAATCCTAATTGTAGTTTGCTCAAACGTTTGGCCACGGAAGCACCGGGTACTTTTCAACATACCCTTTTTGTCGCCTGTTTAGCTGAAGCGGCCGCCCGAAAACTGCACTGTAATGTGGAATTAATTCGCACGGGGACTCTCTATCACGATATCGGGAAAATGCACGATCCTCTCGGTTTTATTGAAAATCAAATGGGTGGCCCGAATAAACACGATGAAATTAATGATCCCTACGTCAGCGCCGAGATTATTAAAAAGCACGTTAGCGAAGGGTTAGTCATGGCCCGCAGACACGGTTTACCGCGAGTCGTCCGCGATTTTATTCCCGAACACCAAGGTAATCTCTTAATTTCCTATTTTTATCAGCAAGCTTTGCAAAAATCCGCCCAAAATGGTCAAGAATTCGTCGATGAGGCGGCCTTTCGCTACGATGGTCCGATTCCCCAATCGCGAGAAACGGCGATCGTTATGTTAGCCGATAGTAGCGAGGCCGCTTTGCGATCGCTGAAGGAGGCCTCCCCAGAACAAGCTATGGATATGATCAAAAAGATTTTTCAGGCCCGATGGCGCGATCAACAATTAGTAGATAGTGGTATTCGTCAGGAGGAATTACCAATTATTGCCGAGATTTTTGTGCAAGTTTGGCAACAATTCCACCATCAACGCATTGCCTACCCGAAAGCAGTTTTAGAAGTCTCCTCAGCCAAAAAAATATGAAAAAAGATACTTGGCTAAATCAGTTACAATTTCTCTACGAACAAGATGAACATCTCTGGTTGACTGAAACAATTAAACTTCTCAAGGAAAATCGTCTAGCTGAGTTGGATATTCAACATTTAATCGAGGAGTTGGAGGCTTTGAGCAAACGGGATAAAAATCGAGTTGAGAGTTTTTTAAGACAGATAATTATTCATCTTTTGTTGTGGCAATATTGGTCAAAAGAATTTGAATTAAATCATCGGCATTGGCAAGGAGAAATAGCCACTTTTAGAGTTCAGCTAAATGGATATTTAAGCACAAATCTAGAAAAATATCTCCTAGATAACCAAGAAAGAATTTATCAAGATGCCGTTTTTATTGTCGGGCAAAAAACTGAAATATCTCCTCACAATTTCCCTCTAAATTGTCCCTATTCCCTTGAACAAATGCTTGATAGGCATTGGTTGCCAGAGCGAAATTAGTTAAATCCCACAGCTAAAAATCAAGGATAATTACCAAAATGTTACTAATTACTCTCAACGAAAATACTTTATCTTTATCTCCGGGCAGTCAAGTTATTTTTCCCCATCAGACTTGGGAAGATTACGAAAGATTGCTGAGTTTACGTCTCCAAAAAACCTATCCCAAACTCTATTTTAATCGCAAAACTCAAGAAATTCGGCTTATGTCTCCCTTACCAAGTCATGGCAAACGTATCAATCTTTTAAGTGATTTAGTAAAAATTATCCTTCGTCGTCAAGGCAAAGACTGGGAATGTTTTGATCCGATTACCTTGAAAATTCCGGGAGAAGCAGGAGTAGAGCCGGATACTTGTTTTTATATTGATAATAGACAGGCAATTTTAGGCAAAGAGAGAATTGATTTAACTGTCGATCCTCCTCCCGATTTAGCTATAGAAGTGGACTTTACTTCTCTGACTGATGTAGAGGCCTATCAATTGCTGAAAATACCCGAATTGTGGGTTTATCGTCGGGAAGAATTAAAAATATATCTGTTCAGAGAAGACGGTTATCAAGAAAGCGAAAATAGTCTTCTCTTTCCCGATATAAATATCAAGAAACTTTTTCCCTATTATGTTGAATTAGGCTGGAATCAAGGTTCTAGTATTGCTTTACGTCAGTTTGAAGCTTTAGAGAATTTTAGTTAAAACACTTTTTGTATAAAAGTGAGCCATGTACCCAATTAATCCCCCCTTAATCCAGGCTTAATAAGGCTTGATCCCCCCTGCTCCCCTTATTAAGGGGGGTGCCGATAGGCGGGGGAATCTGACAAACTAAAGATAATTACCAAAATGCTACTAATTACTCTCAACGAAAATACTTTATCTTTATCTCCGGGCAGTCAAGTGATTTTTCCGCATCAGACTTGGGAAGATTACCAAAGATTGCTGAGTTTACGTCTCCAGAAAACCTATCCCAAACTCTATTTTAATCGCAAAACGCAAGAAATTCGGCTTATGTCTCCCCTACCAAGTCATGGCAATCGTGTTGATACATTAAGGGATTTAGTAAAAATTATCCTCCGTCGTCAAGGCAAAGACTGGCAATGTTTTGATCCCATTACCTTGAAAATGCCGGGAGAAGCGGGAGTAGAGCCAGATACTTGTTTTTATATTGATAATAGACAGTCAATTTTAGGCAAAGAGAGAATTGATTTAACTGTCGATCCTCCTCCCGATTTAGCTATAGAAGTGGATTTTACTTCTCTGACTGATGTAGAGGCTTATCAATTGCTAAAAATCCCCGAATTGTGGGTTTATCGTCGGGAAGAATTAAAAATATATCTGTTCATAGAAGATAGTTGTCAGGAAAGTGAAAATAGTCGTCTCTTTCCCGATATAAATATCAAGAAACTTTTTCCCTATTATGTTGAATTAGGCTGGAACCAAGGTTCTAGTATTGCTTTACGTCAGTTTGAAGCTTTAGAGAATTAGAGACCTAAAAGTGCGATGTCAAAAAATAATTGTAATTATATCAAACCGGGGACTTTCCGATAGATAGAAGCGATCGATCCCCGGAATCCTACACTGGTAAATTCTACCTCATCTCCCGCTTCATAGATCTGTTCTTGCCAAACTCCCGAATCCTCGCGACGGTGACATTCAATTTTCATCTGGTTTTGATGAATAAGAATGTATTCTTTTAGGGTGGGACAGGTTTGATAATCGCTAAATTTATCACCCCTATCAAAGGATTCCGTAGATTTCGATAATACTTCAATAATCAGAAGGGGATAAAGAATAAAATCATCGGTATTGTTAATCTCTCTCTCGTCACAAACCACCGCAATATCGGGATAATAATAACAATTTGCCTCCTCTAACCGGACTTTGATATCGGAAGTGAGAACAAGACAGGGACTATCATCGAGATGGATATTCAATAAAGTGGCTAGATTTGTATTTAAGACAATATGGGGCTTTTTTGCGCCTACCATCGCATAAATCCGTCCTTTTCGGTACTCGTGCTTGATCGGACTGACTCTTTCCCCTTCTAGATACACTTCTGGAGAGACATAAAAAAAATTAGGATTCGTCACCATCGTCCTCATGCTCCCTATCCTCGAATAACTAAATTATAGCCTTTGGGAATCATCGCTCTTGGACTCAATCTCGCTAGACTTATAGATCATTGATTGTCACTTGTAATATTTGTATTACAGTTATGTGACAGAATAGAGATAACGACTCTCAAAGAGACGTTATTTAGGAATGAATCCCGAAAACGATTGATATCCATAGGTTTGCCAGAATGTCCAACGCTAAAAGTTACAAAGATACCGTTAATTTGCCTCAAACTGACTTTGATATGCGAGCAAATGCCAGCAAACGTGAGCCAGAAATCCAGAAATTCTGGCAAGATGAGCAAATATACGAGAAATTAGCGCAAAATAACCCCAAAGAATTATTTATTCTCCACGATGGTCCACCCTACGCTAACGGGTCACTGCATATCGGTCATGCTTTAAATAAAATTCTCAAAGACATTATCAATAAATATAAACTGCTGCAAGGCTACAAAGTGCGCTATGTGCCGGGTTGGGATTGTCACGGGTTGCCGATCGAACTAAAGGTTTTACAAAGTCTCAAAAGCTCGGAAAAAGAGGGTCTAACCCCTTTGAAATTACGTCAGAAAGCCCACGATTTTGCCCTTCAAACGCAAAAAGAACAGTGTGAAGGTTTCAAAAGGTATGGAGTCTGGGGAGACTGGGAAAATCCCTATTTAACCCTACAACCTGAATACGAGGCCGCTCAAATTGCCGTATTCGGAAAAATGGCCCTAAAAGGTTATATTTATCGGGGACTAAAACCGGTTCACTGGAGTCCTAGTTCTCAAACCGCTTTAGCTGAGGCAGAATTAGAATATCCCGAAGGTCACACTTCCCGCAGTGTCTATGTTGCTTTTCCGATTACGTCAGTTTCAACCCCAGTTTTAACGCCATTTTTGCCTAATTTATCCGTGGCTATCTGGACGACTACCCCCTGGACTTTACCCGGGAATTTGGCCGTCGCATTAAACCCAGAATTAAACTATTCAGTGGTGGAAACCAGCGAGTCTAATTATCTAATTGTAGCGACGGATTTAGTCGAAAAATTAGCCGACACTTTTAACAGGACTTTGACGATTAAAGCAACGGTTAAAGGTCTGGAATTAGAACATACTAAATATCGTCATCCTTTGTTTGACAGAGAAAGTGCGATTCTCATCGGTGGGGATTATGTCACCACTGATTCCGGCACCGGATTAGTTCACACGGCCCCCGGCCATGGTCAGGAGGATTATATCGTCGGCCAACGTTACGGTTTACCGATACTTTCTCCCGTGGATGATAAGGGAAATTTCACCGCAGAAGCGGGACAATTTGCGGGTTTAAATGTCTTGAAAGATGCTAATGAAGCGATAATTTTAGCACTGACAGAAAAGGGTGCCTTACTCAAAGAAGAAGCATATCAGCATAAATATCCCTACGATTGGAGAACCAAAAAACCGACAATTTTCCGCGCAACGGAACAATGGTTTGCTTCCGTGGAAGGATTCCGGGAATTAGCTTTAGAAGCAATTGATTCGGTGCGTTGGATTCCCGCAACAGGTAAGAATCGCATCACTTCTATGGTTAGTGAAAGAAGCGATTGGTGTATCTCTCGTCAGCGCAGTTGGGGGGTTCCTATTCCTGTTTTTTATGACGAAGAAACGAATGAACCTCTGTTAACGGAGGAGACGATTAATCACGTTCAAGCTATCTTCGCAGTCAAGGGTTCTAATGCTTGGTGGGAGTTATCCGTAGAGGAATTATTACCTCCCAGTTATCGCGATAATGGTCGCAGTTATCGCAAGGGAATGGATACTATGGATGTGTGGTTTGATTCTGGTTCTAGTTGGAATGCGGTGGCTAATGCTCGACCAGAATTAAGTTATCCTGCGGATATGTATCTAGAAGGATCGGATCAGCATCGGGGATGGTTTCAATCGAGTTTATTAACCAGTGTGGCTGCTAATGGTATTGCTCCCTATAAAACGGTGTTAACTCACGGTTTTGTTTTGGATGAACAGGGACGAAAAATGAGTAAATCTCTGGGTAATGTCATCGATCCCAATGTGATCATTAATGGTGGTAAAGACCAGAAAAAAGAACCTGCTTATGGGGTGGATGTGATTCGGTTATGGGTGTCCTCGGTGGACTATACCAATGATGTGAATATCGGTCAAAATATTCTTAAACAGTTGGTAGATATCCGTAATAAAATCCGTAATACTGCTCGGTTTTTACTGGGGAGTTTAAATGATTTTGATCCCCTTAAAGATGCGGTAGCTTATGAAGAGCTACCGGAGATTGATCGCTATATGTTACATCGTATCTCGGAAGTGTTTACGGAAGTTACGGCAGCTTTTGAAAGTTTCCAATTCTTCCGCTTTTTCCAGACGGTACAGAATTTTTGTGTTGTCGATTTATCTAACTTTTATATCGACATTGCTAAGGATCGTTTATACATTTCTGATCCTAATTCTTTCCGTCGTCGCAGTTGTCAAACAGTCTATGCTATTGCTTTAGAAAATCTCGCTAAAGCGATCGCTCCTGTCCTGTCTCATCTAGCGGAAGATATCTGGCAATTTCTCCCCTACAAAACTCCTTATTTATCGGTATTTGAGTCAGGATGGCTAAACATCGATCCTGCTTGGAATAATCGCGAATTGGCCGATAAATGGGCGAAATTCCGGCAGCTACGCACCGAAGTTAATAAGGTGATGGAAACTGCCAGAAATGATAAAGCGATCGGTGCTTCTTTAGAGGCAAAAGTTTTACTTTATGTTCCCGATGAAACCTTACAACAGGAGTTAGAATTATTCAACAATTGTGATAGTTTAACGGGAAATAAAGTTGATGAATTGCGTTATCTATTTCTCTCTTCCCAAGTGGAATTAGTTAGTGATATTAGCGCGATTCAAACCGCAGAATATAAGGGAGAATCGGACTTTGTTTCGGTGGGAATTGTCAAAGCAGAGGGCGAAAAATGCGATCGCTGTTGGAATTATTCCACTCAAGTGGGAAAATTTGCCGATGATCCCACTATTTGCGAGCGCTGTAATGCCGCTTTAAAAGGAGAGTTCTAAGCTAAACTAAAAGGGTGCTTTATTGTTTAATAAAGTACCCTTGTTTAATCCTCAGCTAAAAACTTATTCACAGGTATTAACTCTAGGGAATAGATAATTAGGGATGGAAGATTACCAATCAGCTTTTTTACAACGTCATCGAGATACAGAAATACTTGATCGATCTAATAGGAAAATAGCTGCTATGCACTTTGGAGGTATTACGATCGAATGTTTGCTGAAATCTATGATCTTAGCTTCGGTATCCAATAAAGAATGGAAAACTAAGTCCAATAACCCCGGACATACTATAACTAATCCGGGTCACAGTTTGACAGCTGCTCTAAAAAGTAATAATCGTCTCTATTCGAGAGTTCAAAATTATCCAGACGTGATAAAATGGATTAATATAGTAGAAAATCCTAGTCAAAATTTTATAGATATGCGTTATTCCAGCAGTGAACCGAATGACGATAAATACAAAGAGTAGTTATCAGCTTATACAGGTCTGAAACAATGGCTTCAGAAACAAGCTACTCAACTTTAAGGAGATACTTATGTCAGAAACTTGGTTAAGATCACTGAAACAAAAATTAACAGATATATATGTTCAAAAAGAAGCCCAAGAATGGGTTGATATCAATGTATCTACTGCTGGACTTTTGAATATAACTATCGTCAGTGATAAGTTTGAAAATTTATCAACAACTCAGCGAAGAGAAGCAGTTAAAAATGACATAGGACAACAGCATAAATCTTTAGGTTTTATATCTTTATATACTATTCAGGAGGCAGCCTCTCTCGATCTAAAAGCTCCACAACTTCTGGACGAAAAATCAATTCACACTTGGCAAGATTTAGCTTTGTGGTCAACTAATCCACAAAATCAATCACCGTCTTCTCCCGAACTTTGTCTTCCTAGAACCGTAACTTTTTATTCTTTTAAAGGGGGAGTAGGTAGGACAACTGCTTTAATTCATGTTGCTTGGATTTTAGCGATGCGAGGTCGTAAAGTAGTAGCTGTTGACTTGGATTTAGAAGCACCGGGGTTAAGCACAGCTTTCCCCTTAAATCCCTCACCGAAATACGGAATTGTGGACTATTTTTATGAAAAATCCTATTTACCAGAAGGTGTAAAAGCAAAGATTAATATCACTGAAATATTTGGAGAAGTTAATATTCCCGATGCAACGGGAAGACTATTTATTGTTCCTGCGGGTTATTTGAGTCTTGATTACATTGCTAAAGTTGATGATCTGCGAGCAACAACAATTCTCGATAATGGGGAAACACTCTGGTCAACTTTTAGTCGAGAGATTCAAAATCAGTTAAAACCTGATCTTATCTTAGTAGATTCGTGTACTGGAATCAATGAATGGGGAGCTTTATCTTTACTACAGGCAGCCAACGAAGCAATTATTTTTTTATTTCCTAACGAACAAAATCAAAAAGGAATCGAGCTTCTTTTGCAATCTTTGACTTCTTTCGGCCGACTTTCGCTTAATTTTGTTTTTTCACCTGTTCCCGATTTAAGTGATACAGGAATAACTAAAGTTACTCATGCTTGGCAAATTTTACAAAAGGATATTGACAAAAATATAGATATAGATGAAACTACCGATCATGATTTAGATATAGATTCAGAAGACTATCTAATCATACCTTATATTCCCTCGATCGCTCTAGCAGACCGCTATCCTGTCACTGGATTACTGGATTATTATGCTCGCATTGCTAACTTAATCGATGAAGATACCAATTTTCAGTAGATAGCATCCGAGGGAACCTTGATTCCTTCTTAATTCTCGCTTTGGTCGTGCTTTGATGACATCCCAGCTGCCATTTGCCGTTGAGATAAATTTCCCTCTTGACCAAGTTGATAGAGCAAGTTTCTTTGTTCTATGTTAAGATGTTGGTGGCTTCGTTTTTGTGTCTGATCTGTTGTTGTATTGATCAGACAGTACCTGATGAGCCTTTTTCTGTCAACTCTTAAGGAGTCGTGCGTTTCATTTTTGAATTGGCAATATTAGGACGGATAAAAATTATGGTTAATTATCTCACTCAAGAAGAGAAATTACTAGCAGCCGAAGAAGAAAAGTATCTAGAGGAAGAAGATGATGTGGATTTTCCTCCTGCGGATATTATTGCTTACAATGAGCAGCGATCCTGCTCTGATCTAGTTAGAATGTATCAAAAAAAACAATTGGTTATCGATCCAGATTTTCAAAGAGATGTGGTATGGACTGATCCACAACAAACTCGTTTTATTGATAGTTTAATGAAACAGTTACCGATTCCTAGTATGTGTATTAGTCTTGACTATAAGACAGATAAACGCTATATCATCGATGGATTACAACGAATTAGTACCATCGTCAAATTTTTAACTACTGAAGATTGGAGGCTATCAAAATTACCCGATGTAGATTCGTCTATTTCTGGAAGAACAGTTGAGGAAATAAAAACTCAGCATGAAGAATTATATGAACGCGTAGAAAATATGACTATTCCCATCACGGTGATTCGCTATGACTCCAGCAAAAAAGCTCATAATAATTATATTTTTACCATTTTCCATCGCTTAAATACTGGTGGAGTAAAACTCAATAATCAGGAGATCAGAAATTGTATCTATAATGGCGAGTTTAATAGTTTTTTAAAAAAATGCGCTCAATATGAAAACTGGCTTTTGCTGATGGATCGAAAGCAGAAAAAAGCATCTCGGTTTGAAGATGAAGAATTAGTGCTTCGTTTCTTTGCTTTTTATGATGGATACCAGAACTACAAGGGGAAATTGACCGGATTTTTAAATGATTATATGTATAAACATAGATTGGCTCATGAAGATTTTATTCAAGATAAAGATCAATTATTTAAGCAAACTGTTGACTTAATTTATGATAGAATCTTCAAAGAGGAACCTCTCAAAACCAGTAAAGTTATTGCTGAGGGAATTCTTTTAGGAGTTGCCAAGAATTTAGATACTTTAGTCAATCTCTCCAATGGTGAATTACAAGACAAGTATTCTAGATTAATAAAATCTGAACCATTTTTGACTAAAAATTTAGCTAGTGGTATGTATCGAAAAGATAAGGCTTTAGAGAGAATTAATACATCTATCAAAATTTTTTCATCTACTGGTAATGATTACTAAAGATTATTTACTCAAGACGTTAAACTGGCTTGATCAACTCTATAATGACCCTACAGCTGATAATCAAAAAACTTCTTCTTATTCCAAACTAGCTCTTATAGAATTATGTGGCTGGATCGAGGAAACTATGGATGATATAGTTTTAAGATGTGCTAAACGATGCTTAAAGTCCGAAGCTAACAAAAAATTCATCGATAAGACTATTAGTGGTACTCATAGTTTTGAATATGAACCTTTTAGAAAAATGTTGATGATGGTTATTGGTTTAGCAACATTAGAAAAAATCGAAGAAAAGTTAGAAAACACTGGTAAAATCAGTGCTTTAAAAGGTTATCTTGGTAATCTAAAAAAGAGTCGCGATACAGCGGCTCATAGTCATACTACAGGTACTTTGAGAACCTATGACGCTCCTTCTAAAACTCAACATGATTTTGATAGAATATATGCTTTGTTAACAGAGTTAGATGCAGAATTGCAACGTCATAAATGTTGACTTATTTCTCGTACAATCGCTTTTAGCGCACCTTCGACAAAGACAATCAGTCCAAATTAAACCCCCTAACCGGCGAAAATTAACTGCAAGCGATCGAAAAACTGGGAGAATATTCAATTGATTCAATGTCATCTTTTTTAACTATCCTGCCCATGAATAATCAGGTCATCCGTACTGATAAAGCTCCGGCCCCTGTGGGTCCCTATAATCAAGCGATCGCCGCTCCTGGTCCTTTTCTCTTTGTTGCGGGACAAATTCCCCTAGATCCCGTCACGGGTGAAATCGTCTCCGGGGAAATTAGCGCCCAAACCGAACAAGTTATGGCCAATCTAGAGGGCATTTTAACCGCTGCTGGGGCTAATTGGTCAAATGTGGTGAAAACTACCGTCTTTCTCTCGGATTTAGCCAATTTCGGGGCGATGAATCAAGTTTATGCCCGTTATTTCCCCCCGGAAACTGCCCCGGCCCGGGCCTGTGTGGAGGTGGCCCGTCTTCCCAAAGATGTGCTAGTGGAAATAGAATGTATTGCCGCTTTAGCCTAAAAATTAAGGTGGGCAATGCCCACCCTAACCTAATCTTTCTCTAGACCACCAAAGCCTCTAGAATCGTCTTATTGTAGATAATTCGCCCTACAGTAGTACGCACATACTGGGAAATTATCTCACCATCCTTCTCGCGGGTTTTGCGCTCCCGATAATATTTCCAGATGCTGCCATCGGGGAGAGTTTCCGTTTCCAGGACTTCCTCATCGGGTTTATTGGTTTTCACCTTTTCTCCGACTGGTAAACGCAACCACACAGAAGCGTGCAGATCCACCAATCCCTGATCGAAAGAGCGAATAGCGTCATCCATGCTGGCGAAATAACGACCTCCACCCTTTTGGGCCTTGGGATTTTCGGCCGTGAGATAATAACAACCCAAAACCATATCCTGAGAAGGGGCAACAATCGGGCGACCGGTCGCCGGTGAGAGAATATTATGACAAGCTAACATCAATAATCGCGCTTCCGATTGTGCTTCCAGGGAGAGGGGAATATGTACAGCCATTTGGTCCCCGTCAAAGTCAGCGTTAAAAGCGGGACAGACGAGGGGATGTAACTGAATCGCCCGGCCCTCCACCAATATCGGTTCAAACGCTTGAATGCCCAAACGGTGCAGGGTAGGAGCGCGGTTTAACATCACCGGGTGTCCCGTGATCACTTCATCCAAGACGTGCCAAACATTGGCATCCCCCCGTTGGATCATTTTCTTGGCTGCCTTGATATTATTGACGATGCCTAATTTAATTAAACGATGGATAACGAAGGGTTGGAACAATTCGATCGCCATTTCCCGGGGTAAACCGCATTGATAGATCTTCAATTTCGGACCGACAACGATAACCGAACGTCCCGAATAGTCAACCCGTTTACCGAGGAGATTTTGACGGAAACGCCCCTGTTTACCCTCGATAATATCCGATAAAGACTTCAGGGCGCGATTATTGGCCCCCACCACCGTGCGACCGCGACGACCGTTATCAATTAAAGCATCGACGGCCTCCTGTAACATCCGTTTTTCATTGCGGACGATAATTTCCGGGGCGAGAATTTCTTGCAGACGGGATAAACGGTTATTGCGGTTAATCACCCGACGGTAGAGATCGTTCAGGTCAGAGGTGGCAAAACGGCCGCCGTCCAACTGCACCATCGGGCGTAAATCGGGAGGAATCACGGGAATTACGCTTAAAACCATCCATTCTGCCTGAGAACCCGTGGCGATAAAGTTATCGATTACCCGGAGACGTTTAATTAATTTTGCCCGTTTTTGCCCCTTACTTTCGACAATTTCCGTCCGCAGTCTTTCCGCTTCTTCTTCCAGGTTAATTTCCTGTAAGAGTCTTTGGATAGCCTCGGCCCCGATCCCCACTTCAATACCGACTAATTCCGAGTCCTCCGCGTAGATTTCCTCTTCGATCTCTAACCATTGATCTTCGCTGAGGAGTTGTTTATAACTAAGATTGCCCGCATTGCCCGGATCGAGAACCACATAGGCATTAAAATAGACGATTTGCTCCACGTCCCGCAGGGGCATATCGAGCAGGATACTGAGATAACTGGGAATACCTTTAAGATACCAAACGTGGGTGACGGGGGCGGCTAATTTGATAAAACCCATGCGATGACGACGTACCCGCGACTCGGTGACTTCTACCCCGCAACGTTCACAGACAATCCCCCGGTGACGGACGCGTTTGTATTTACCGCACCAACATTCCCAGTCTTTCGAGGGGCCAAAAATTTTCTCGCAGAATAACCCATCCATTTCCGGTTTGAGAGTCCGATAGTTGATCGTTTCTGGTTTGGTTACTTCTCCGACGACTTGACCGTTAGGTAGGGTTCTTTCTCCCCATTGCCGAATTCTCTCGGGGGACGCTAAACCGATTTTGACGTAATCAAATCTTTGATCTGTTGGAGTCTTCATTCTGAATTTTTTACTATGGGTAATGATTCTGGGATAAGCGATCGCTCTCGCGTTCTCGATGCCCCGATGACAACTATTAGGCAGAAACGACGGTTAACTCAGTCACTTTTTCTTGGGGTCAAACTGGCCCGATCGAGTCCGGGACATTACATTATACAATTTTTCTAGTTCGATCGACCATTAAGTGATATTTTCCCAGATGGTGATGCTGCCGTCGGCCGCGGCCGCTGCTAGGTGACAATAATCGGGGCTGAGAACTAAACTGGAGATCGGCGATGATCGCTCATTGGTGGCGGTGAGAGTTGCGATCGCCTGTTGAGAATTGGCTAACCAGATTTTAATTTCTCCGTCGGTTCCCCCGGTAAATAACCACTGACCTCCTGGAGCAAATACCAAGCTTGTCACCTGACCATTATGGGCATTAATCACCCGAATTGGCGCAAAATGACCGCTTTTCTCCTGGTCGTATTGCCAGATTTTCACCGTCCCATCCACACAACCGGCGGCAATAATCTGACTATCAGCAGCGATCGCCAGACTCTGCACCGAAGAAACGTTACCAGATAGGACGGCGATTTTTGCTCCCGATCCCAATTGCCAGAGGGTGACAGTGCCATCACCCCCAGCTGCGGCGATAAAATCTTGATTAGGAGCCACTGCTAGGGCATAAATTGCCCCCAGACTGTCATAGGAGCTAAATTCTTCGTTTTCCTGCTCTAAATTCCACTGTTTTAGGGTTTGATCGTAACTACCACTAACCAAAAAATGCCAACGGGGGGCAAAATCTAGGCCGTGAATCGAACCGAGATGACCGAGGAAAATTTGATTTAATTCCAGATTACTGGCATCCCTGGCTAAAGTCCATAATTTAACGGTTTGATCGAATCCCCCCGTCGCTAGATGATAATCGCCGTTTCCGGTCACTGCTAGGGCTAAAATGCCCTGATCATGAGCTTCCACCGTATTAATCAGGGTTCCTCTCGCAAAATCCCAGATTTTTAGGGTACGATCCCAACTAACGCTAATTAAAAACCTTTGATTTTCGGTAATTGCGATCGCTGTAATCATTTCCCGATGGGCGCTCAGACGGCGATAATAGTGCCAATGGGGGACAGGGGGGGAAGTGGGAGTTAAATTAAGGGCAGGTAGGGTGATTTGTGGCTCATTTTCCGCTTTTATGGCGTTAATATCTGCTGATTCTTCCTTAAGCGGCAAAATCTCTCTTTGTAAGCGACTGTAGGATTTTTCCAGATGTTCGATGCGTTCCAGCAGCGCGTTACGGTTGATGTATTGAATAATTTGATTGTAGGACTGTTCGAGGGCGAGAATATTCTCCTCTAATTCTGCGATGGCACTGGCGTTATCCCTGGCCACTGCGGGACTGAGGGACTGTATTTGGGCCGATAAAGCTTCTTTTTCTTCTTCCCACTGCTCCTGTAAATGACCGGTTATCTCGGTTAAGCGTTGAAGTTGCCTGGTTCTTTCTCGGAGACGATTGAGAATATTCAACCCGAAAGTCACTACTAGGAGGAACAAAGGCAAAAACCCCGCACCCATGGCGATAAGGGTAAGCAGGGTTAATCCTAGGGCGATATATTCCGCTAATTCTAGCCCAGGTCGGCGATGGTCGGTCATTTTGCAGTTACCGGTAAAGGGATTTTGATCATCTCCTGATTTCAGACTCATGGTAACGCTAATTGCCGCCTTGGGATTGACTAAAATTAATTTTTAAGCAGGAGTTAAGACTTTTTTCTTAGTTTCTATCGGTGCGGTTAAAGCGGATTCTAAATCGGCCTTCCCTAGTCTTGCTTCCAAAATTTTCAGCACTTCCCGTCCAAAATCATCGGGATTTTGTCGCCATGCTTGCAGACAAACTTCGCCAAAGAATGACCCCAAAGGTTCGGGATTCCAGAGCAGTTTTTTGGCTGTCCAGGGCATTAAACTCATGGGATCATAGTCGGGTTTAATAATTTCCTTTTTGAAGGCGTATTCTTCTAGATGGGTGTGGGGTTGTAGTCCGATAAAAAAGATGGCTGGTTCCACTTTATCGACTCCAAAAATATTTTCTAATTCCCGATGATAGGTGATAGTTTGACGAATAGTTTCTAGGGTTTCATCAATAACATTAAAAGAATAATTTACCGAAACCAGATCATTAAAACCCGCCGCTTTTAAGTCTCGACAATTTTGCAGAACTGTCCGTAAATTATAGCCCATACGCATTTTTCGGACTAATTCCTGAGAACCACTGGTGATGCCGATTTCAAAGTAGTTCATGCCTGTTTTTACCATTAAATCGCACAGTTTTGGGGTAAGATTATCGGCGCGAATATAGGCAGCCCAATGGATATCTTTCATCCCATCGGCGAGGATTTTTTCTAATAGTTCTTCTACATCGTTGATAAATTTTCTGGTGGGGATAAATTGGGCATCGGTAAACCAGAAATTGCGAATGCCGCGGTCGTATAATTGGCGGATTTCCTTAACTACTTCATCGGCGGGATTAATGCGTACTTGTTTCCCTTCGACGACGGTATAGATGCAGTAGCAGCAGTTATGGGGACAGCCGCGCTTGGTTTGCACCCCGATATAAAAGTCGTTTTCTTGGAAATAGTAGGAAAATTCCGGCCAAATACTGGCGATGTAATCGTAGTTACAAGCGGATTTTTCTAAGGGGGTGGGGGATTCGTGGATTAAACGCGGCCGGGGTGTGGTTTCTCCGACCACATAACAACGTTCATCGCTAAAGTCCCGGCCGGAGAGGAATTTTTCTAGCAGGGTTTCCCCTTCTCCCACTGATACAATTGTTCCTGTGGGCAGTTTGGTTTTTAGTTGTTCGTAGAAAACACTGACGGCACCACCCCCGACGATAACTCGCGCTTCGGGATGGTATTTTCTGGCCCGCTGCAACCCTCGGCGAATTAGTCCCTGATTGCGCCATAATTCCCCGTAGTAGGCTGTTGTCACCTTTAAACCTCCTAAAGCACCTCGCAGCTTGATTAGGGGGTTTTTAGCGTAGTAAAATTCAAAGGCGTTTTGCAGGGGATTGCCACCGCGACCACCGACGGGGGCATATATTTGAATATCCCGCCAGGAGAATACTAGCAGGGTCGGCCGAAATTCGTCAACACAGCGATCGAGTGCCTGGTTAAAGTCTAAGGGGGGGACGGTGCCAAGGTCAAAGATCCTTTGTTCGATGTCGGGGAAGAGTTTATGAACGTGGTCGGAAAGATAAACCACACCGATGGGGAAAATGGGGTTACAGGGGAGTCTAACGTAGAGGATGCGTTGTGCTTGCGGTTGAGTCATGAGATTTCTGAATGGGACGGGGACGCATTCTGAGTAATCTTAATATAACTTAACTTTGCTGGGCTTGTCTGGCAGTTATCAGTTATCAGTTATCAGTTATCAGATGTGAGTTTTCAGTTCACTGTTTACTGTTTACTGTTTACTCAAAAGCTTCCCACTTCCCCACACCCCACACCCTACACCCTACACCCCACACCCTACACCCTACACCCTACACCCCACACCCCACACCCCACACCCCACTTGCGTCTAAGGTTAAACTTTAATTCCTAGTACCTGTGTATGGGTTCCCCGTGCTTGGGTGACACCGATGGTTCTTTCCGATGCTTCAATCATCGGCCGACGCAAACTAACAACAATAAATTGCGCTTGTTGTGCTTGTTTTTGAATCATTTTGGCCAATTTCTCCACATTTGCCCCATCTAAAAACATATCCACTTCATCAAAGGCATAAAAGGGAGAAGGACGATATCTTTGTAGGGAAAAAATAAAGCTTAAAGCGGTTAAAGATTTTTCACCTCCAGACATGGAACTTAATCGCTGTACGGGTTTTCCTTTCGGATGGGCCACCAGATTTAAGCCACCATTAAAGGGGTCATTTTCGTCTTCTAATTGCAAGTAACCATCACCATCGGACAGGGTAGCAAATATATTCTTAAAGTTTTCGTTAACAGCAGTAAATGCTTCCTGAAAAGCATTAAATCTGAGGGTGGTAAAGTTTTCTATGCGTAAAAGTAGTTCGGTTCTTTCTCCTTCAAGAGTTTGCAGTTTTTCTGATAGTTCATCTAATCTCTCTTTGGTTTTTTGGTATTCTTCTAAAGCTAACATATTCACAGGTTCTAAAGCTTCTAATTTCTTTTGTAGCTGCCGAATATCGCTTTGAATTTTCTCGAAATCCCGCTCACTTTCGGGAATTTCGGGCAAGGGATTGGGTAAGTCGCTTTCTAGTTGACTAATTTCTGTCTGTAAAGTGGTTAGTAATGCTCGTCTTTCCTCTTGATTGTTGACTAACTTCTCCGATTGCCAGATAGTCTGTTGTTGTTGGTTTTGTTGTTGTCGCAAAACTGTCTCTAATTGGTCTCTTTTTTGCTTGGTTTCCCCTAGTTGTTGCGATAATTGCTGTAAAGCTTGATTGATTTCTAAAATATGGTGATCAAGTTTTTCTATCTCCAGATTACCGATATTTCTCTGATTAACTGCATCGGTAATTATTTTCTCAATCTCAATAATTCTATCCGCAGACTCTTGACTTTTTTCCTCTAGTCTGATTTGTTGACTTTGTAAATCTTTTAACTGTTCGCGGACTGTAGCGAGGTGATTTTCTTGGGTTTGTAACTCTAATTCTTGAGCGCGAATTATTCCCTGTACCTGTTGCCATTCGCTATGGGTATGATTGGCCTCTAAAGCAGTTAATTTCTCCTGTTCTTGCTGTAAAGATAACTCTAACTCAGGAATTTCTCTGGTTAATACCTCTAACCGTTGACGAGAAATAGTAATTTCCTCTTGCTGGCCCGATAATTGACGGGTTAAATCCTCTTTTTCTGTGGTTAAACGTTGTAAATCCTTGCTTAATTGTTGTAGAGATAATTGATTTTCCCGATGACTTTGACGGGTTTCGGTTAACTGTTGGGTTAATTGACTGATAAGATTATTAACTTGAGTAATTTTTTCTTCGTTGCGGGTAAGAATGCGATCGATTTCTGCTAATCTTTCCCGTAGAGATTCCGCTTCACTAGACTCCTTCGGAGAAATTTTACCAAAACGTTGCCCCGATCGCGTCGGTTGGCTGCCTCCAGTCATAGCGCCAGTCATCTCTAATAACTCGCCATCCAAAGTAACGATGCGATATTGATTGATATAATAACGGGCAGAATCTATATCCTCGAAAACCACCGTACTGCCAAAAATATAGTTAAAAACCTCCCGATACTGGGGTTGAAACTTAACTAAATTCACCGCTAAATCCAGATAACCCCGCGCATGACGCAGAGAGGAAATATCCTGGGGACGGGGAGGACGAATTTTATTCAGGGGTAAAAAAGTGGCCCTACCGATGCGACGCTGTTTTAGTAAGGCAATTCCGGCAGCCGCAACGCTATCATCTTGGACGACTACATGACCTAAACGACCTCCGGCGGCGATTTCCAGAGCAATTTGATAACGTTCTTCTACTTCGCCCAATTGTGCCACTAATCCGCAGATTCCGGGCAAATCTGACTGTAATAATATTTGAGTGGCATAGGTTCCCTGGGCCTCCTGTTGCGCTTGCTTAGTCGCTTCCAGTTTATCTAATTCCCTCTGTTTGTCCCGTTGTTCCTTGAGCAGACGTTTTTGGGTGTCCTGACTGATAACGCGATTTTGTTCAGCAATGGTGAGTTTTTGGGCTAAATTTTGGATATCTGGTTCCGATTGATTAATTTTTTGTAATATTTCTTGACTTTCTTCTGTTTTTGTGCTAATAACTTGCTCTAATTCTTGCAGACGTTGACCAGCTTCTACTATATTAGTTTGCAATCGATCGCATCTTTCGGTCAATTGGGCCCGTTGGCTACGGTAGGGGTTTAATTGTTCCTGAAGACGGGTAATATTGCGGGAAAGGTCACTTTGTTCTTTTACCCAAGCTTCTGACGCTTCCGCGAGACTACTTGCTTGCAGACGATAGTTTTCTAGGGTTTCCCTTGCGGTTTGGGTTGTCCGTAGGAGATTGGGTAAAATTTCAGTTTCTAAACGGCTTTTTTGGGCAGTAATCTGATTTAATTCGAGATTGTAGCGATTAATTTCCTCTGAAAGCCTGTTTTTCTGTGCCTGAGATTCTTTTTCGAGGTTTTCTAACTCTTTTTGTCGTTGTTGCTGTTGTTGTCGTTTGGCCTGTTGACTCGCTAATCGGGAAGTCAGGGACAGGTGTTCATCTTCCCCGAAAGCTTTAACCTGTTGATTGAGTTTCTCTAATTCTTGACTATTTTGGGCGATTTGTTCGGATAAATTGGCGATAGTTTCCGTTAAAACCTGTTTTTCCCTTTCCCCAGCTTGAATTTGTCCTTGTAATTGCTGGCAGCGCTGCTGGAGATTTTGCCAATGGAGGACAATTTCCCATTGTTGCTTTTCTTGGACTTGGGCCTTGAGTTTTTGGTATTTTTCGGCTTTAATGCGATCGAGTGCTAATTTCTCCAGAGATTTTTGCAATTCTGTGGCAATAATTTGGCAGCGTTCTTCTCTTTCTTTAACCGAATCGATATTCTCCTTAGTTTTCTCAATTTTGCGGTCAAATTCGGCTACTCCTGCCAATTCGTCGATAATTTCCCGTCTTTCCTTGGCATTCATGCTGATAATTCGGGTTACGTCCCCCTGTAACACCACGTTGTACCCTTCGGGATAGATGCGTAAACGGTTTAATTGGTCGTGAAGTTCACTAACCGTACAGGTTTCCCCATTGATATAGTAGGTAGAAGTATAGCTGCCCCCCTTAGCCACTTTTAAGCGTCGGGAAACCGTCCAATCCCTATCGGTTGCGTCAGGAATATCGGCAATATCAAAAGTCACCGAAACACTCGCTTCTGAGCTATGACGTTGACTGTTATAGCTATGATTGACTAAATCCGGTAATCTTTCGGCCCGCATTCCCTTGGAAGTAGCTAATCCCAAGCAAAATAGCAATGCGTCAAGGATATTCGACTTTCCCGAACCATTTGGACCAGAAACCACCGTAAACCCCGGTAAAAAGGGTATAGGAGTCGTTCCCCCGAAGGATTTGAAGTGTGAGAGTTCGACCTTTTTGATGTAAACCATGGCAATAAGCAAAAAGTAGGCAAGCTATCAGCTGTCAGCTGGAATCGATAAGGGATAACTCCGGTTTATCCTTGACAATATCCTCAGACTTGACCGGAGATGAGTTTGATTAGTTGCGTAGTTGGAAAATTTTATGACAACACCCTTATAGAAAAATATAGCTGATAGCCCCCTTAGATGACTTGAATCCATTCCTTGACTTGGTACTCTGTCCAGATGCCATTTTGCCAGTAGGGATCCGATTCGATTAATTCTCGCACTTCTGATTCGCTGGCTGCCTGATAAATTGCGAAAACTTGGCTTAAATCTGCCGTTGGTCCGATAGTAACGAGAATTCCCCGTTCTTTCTGTTGATTTAATCCCTCTAGATGCGCTTGACGATAGGGTGCGCGTTTTTCCAGCACGTTTTCACAATAACTACCCCAGACAACAAATTTCGGCATATTTGACCTGTACTCTCTTGATCTGTTGCTATTTTACGATCGAATCGTCAATCAGACTAAATCGCTATAGAAAAGTGGGAAGTAGGGGGGTTTTCGGTTATCAGTAAACAGTCATCAGTGAATTGAACAGTCAAATCTGATAAGTAATAACTGCAATAGTTAATTTTTGTAAAAAGTAGTTGACAAATTGCCAGTGCTTTAAAGTGGGATTTATGTCACTTAACTTCTTGTTAACAGCCTAAACTTCTATGGTTACTGTTAAACTTATCCAATAGACTGGGGCTGTTAAGTCAAAGTTGCGATATTAAAGGAGGCAACGATATGAACGTAATTATCGAGTGGAATGACGTTTTTTTAGAAACTATTCGGAAAATTGGTGGCGGTCCGACACCGATTGCCCGGGCGGGGGCGATGTTACAGGTGGCGATGTTTAACGCCATTAATGCCCTTTCGGGGAATTTATACAGTCCCTATCCTAGCAATTTAAAGTTAAAGCCTGATCCCGGTACTTCTCCTGAAATAGCGGCGGTTTATGCGGCCCATCGTATTCTTAGCCGGATTTATGTCAATCTGACCATGACTTTTAATACTGCTTTGGATACATCCCTGCAAAGATTAAACGTGGTTAAGATGTCCGATGCCGATACCAAAGGTAAAACGTTTGGGCAGGCCGTGGCCGATTCGATTCTCACCCTGCGTCAGAATGACGGTTCTGACCAACCTCCCCTGTATAAACCGGGTAATCAGCCGGGGGATTGGCGACCGACAGGATCTGGGGATGCGGTTGCCCCCCAATGGCCAGACGTGACTCCCTTTGTCATGACTTCTGGGAGTCAATTTCGGCCGCCCTTTCCGGGTAACTATGCTAATAAAATCGACCTTCTCCTTAGTCCTGAATATGCGGCCCAGTTTAACGAAGTCAAACTGTTAGGGGCGGCCAATTCCCCTGTGCGTACTGCTGAAGAGGCTATAATTGCCTTTTTCTGGGCGAATGATGTGGATGGAACCTATAAACCCCCTGGCCATCTGTTCCGCATTACCCAAATTGTTGCCCAACAAAGAAATTTATCTCTACTGGAAACAGCGCGTTTATTTGCCCTAGTGGGTTTAGTCATGGGTGATGCCGCTATTGTCGCGTGGGATGCTAAGTACCGGCTGCCGATTAATCTCTGGCGACCGGAAACAGCGATCCGTCTGGCGGATCAAGATGGTAATCTTTTAACCGAAGCTGATCCCAATTGGCAACCCCTATCAATTAATCCCGCCGGTCAGCGTTTTAGTCCCGCTTTCCCTGCCTATGTTTCTGGTCATTCCACTTTTGGGGCGGCCCACGCTGGGATTATGCGTAATTTCTTTGGTACTGATAACGTCACTTTTACCGCCGACACGGACGATCCTAAAGCCGAGGGGATTAAACGCACCTATAATAGTTTTAGTTCGGCGGCTTTGGAAAATGGTCGCAGCCGTATTTATCTGGGGGTTCACTTCCAATGGGATGCTGACCACGGTTTCTGGTCGGGTACACAGTTGGCTGATTTTGTCTATGCCAGAGTTTTACAGAGAGTTTAGGTAGGGCTTGCTGAAAAGTACGGGCGAAGCATTCGGATAGAAAATCTACGGTTTCACCGATAGGTTATTACCCGAATGCTTCGCCCCTAGAGGACGCGGGCCGATGAAGACGCAAGGTTTTGAAGCACGATTCTCTCAAAATCTTGCACCTGTTTCACGAGAAAAGCCACAAAACCCTAACTTTGCCTACATTTCCATTTATTCAGCAAACCCTAAGTAGAGTAACCGATAAACTACGCCTACCCATTAGTTTGAGGTAGGCGTTTTGGTCTCAAATTAGTTAGGGCCTTTTGCGAAAGACAAGACCTATTCCTCCTAAAGTAATTAAACCGATAACCATAGAAGGTTCAGGAACTTTGCTAAAAGTTAGGCTACCTTGTCCTGCAATACCCAAGCGAGGACTATAGGTAAAAGCCGCTTCACTGAGGTTAAACAATCCGCTAGTCAGGGCAAAATTAGCGATGGGAAAGAAGGCATTAGTAGAGGTGACACTATAATCGATGCCAATAAAAGTCCCATCGAAATAATTAGCCACGGGAGGGGCATCGGCCGAAGCGAGATTAAAGCTATGGTCGAGGAGATTAAAACTAATATTGGTCAAGGGGATAGATTCAAAATCTACGCCTGTAATCGCCGCATCATCGAAACTGACCGAACCGGAATAAGTCCCATTCAGACTTCCAGAAGTTATAACACCTTGAAAATTGTAGGTGATATTTGCCGCTTGTAAACTATTGACATTGACCGCAAAATATGCTAGGGCTAAACCTGTGATTACAGCAACTTTATTCATGGAAATTACTCCTTAAAAAAAACGGTGGGCATTGATAGCCCACCAAAAAAAACTAGAACAGGAAATTGGCAAGGTTATTCAAGACCACCACCGCAACGTTATTAATTAACGCTAGGGGTAAAGGACTTGCGGCAGTTCCAAAACCATCAGTATCGATATTTAGAACCGTACTACTACCACGAGCAGTAAAAGTGATATAACCATCAGCAATGGGATTACTGCCGGTGTAATTCAAACTATTAAGCAGTTGCGTGAGAACAATTTTGTCGCTGCCGACGGTAAAATCAGTAATAGTATCACTGCGATCGCTCAAACTGACATAAACAAAGAAATCATTAAGTAGTCATGCAAAATAAATTTCCTAGTGAAGACAGGCAAGAGGCAATAGGCAAGAGGCAAAAGCTTTATCGAAATGTGTAATTAATTTTGCTTAGGTACTTACCACCTAAACCAGTTAGGGTGTCGCGACCTTGAAACCCGACTAAGACATCATCACCGGTAGTACCCACTAGATTATCAATGCCGGCCGTACCCGAACGAGTGGAACGCAAAACTTCATCACTGCGGAAATTGAGGTTTTGCAGACGGGTATCAAATTCTCTGCTCACATCTTCCCCTAAAAAGGGTTGATTGAAGAAATTCGCCCGTAAATACTCCGCAAAAGCGTCCTGTTCCGTACCATCGGGGGCAAAAGTTGCGTTACCAGTGAAGTTGGGTGTACTGCCTAGCAAATTGACGCGATTGCGCTGGGGAATGGTATAACCATCACCGCCATCAAGAAGAAAAGAAAGCGTCACCATGCGGAAGCTACGATTAGCATCACCGACAATTGCGCCATTTTGAACCACCACATCGATAACTGTGCCGTTTTCATCCTTGATTACCAAAGATTTTATCCGACTGCCAGCGGGGTCATCAAGGTCGAAACTGAAGGCCATTCCTCCCACTTGCGGGAAACGGCCTTGGGAATTAGCAGGGTCGTTTGTACTAGCCGCCAGACCATACTCCAAAATCCCCTTTAATTCACTAGCAGTGACAGTGGTGAGACTGAGGGAATTATTAAAACTGAGGGCATTTTTAATCGCTACTTCTGAAATTCCCCCGGCCGGTTTCACTCCGGGTACTTCTTCCGGTGCTACCCGTACTGCTTCCGTACCGGTGGGAACGATGATACTGCCAATGCTATTGCGAATACCACCGCCATTTTTCAGGGAAATAACCACGTTAGCATCGGTTTTTTTGGCCTCAGCTAGGTTAGCATCGGCGGTAATATTGCCGAGGTTGGTTTCCTGTTGGCGAACTCCATCTAATCCTGTCCCCGACCGTTGACCGTTGAGGAAAACTCGCGTAAAACCGAAGAAATTGCCTTCTTGAGCGTTAATAACCCCTCTGAGGGAATTGGTAATCGCCCGAATTTCGGGGTCTTCTAATCCTGTTCCCCCCACTTCCGTCACCCCTTGGGCATCGGTGGCGTAAGCGCCGCTAATATTGGGATTGTAGCTTTCGGGAATGATATGACCATTGCTATCAAAATCGAGAACTAAGCGCCCGACGTACTTATAATTGGCATCGGTATTAACTACCGCTACCGGTTTTCCCTCTGGGTTAGTTTTGACAATGGGGTAAACGCCCTGGAAGGTGTCTCCGGCGCGTAAACGGTCATTTTCGTCGGTTAAACGAGTATGGGAACCACCAGCGACGATAATATCGACATTGCGTAAACGTTCTGCTAGGGCCTGTTCGATCGATAATTGTTGCATATGGGCTAACAAAACGACCTTATTCATCCCCGGATTAGCGGCCAAAAGTGCATCGACGGAAGCTTGAATAATGGCCGCTAAAGCATCAAGGTCATCTGGATTAGCAGGAGAAACTCCCACGTTACCCGGACTGGAAATTGAGCGTAAAATCGGGGTAGTTGCCCCAACAATGCCAATTTTCTCGCCATCGGACAGGGTAATCACCGTACTCTTCGCGATTTTATTAGCAATGGTACTCGCTTCCTGACCATCGGCAGTCACTAAACTGGCTAAGTTGGTATCGGGGGCAAAATTAAGATTAGAACTGAGATAGGGGAAATTTGTACCAGGATAGTTGCCATTGGGAAGAATCAAATTACGGACAACTGCTGTACCTTGGTCAAATTCATGATTGCCAAAAGCGTTCGCTTGTACTCCCAAATTGTTGAGAATCTGGATATCACCGCGGCCAACTGCCCCGAATACCTGTTCGCTGGCCCCGAAAAATAGCCCCGGAATGTAGGCATCTCCAGACGCAAGGGTGAGGGTATTGGCAAAACCTGCTACACCGTCATTATCGATGTCCTGCTGTTTGAGGGCATTTAACACCGCACTCATGCGCGGGGCATCATCAAGGGCTGAAATTCCGCCTTCGTTGTCGGAAAAATGGAATAATTGCAGTTTAAAGGGTTGGGGGGTGGTTAAATTTAAACCAATTAAAACGGGATCGTGATCACTGGTACGATAGGGGTTGACTTGGTAGAGTGCAGAGGGGTTTAAGGGAGGATTGGAGGGATTTTCCCCGGGGTCAACGATATTGTCATCATAGTCGAAAACACTAGGTTCATCGGCGTTAATGTGCCATTCTGTCACTCCCGTTACCTGAGAGGCTAAACTAGCATTAGCGAGAGCATGGTCAAGATAACCAGCTTGACCATCGAAAACGTAGGAATAAGCGTTAATACCCCCAAATTGACCCACTAAATTTGTATATCCGGCGGATTCGAGCGCTCGAATTGGGTCTTCTTGGGCGTAGGCATTGAGATCCCCGATAATTAAATAATCCCTATCACCGCTATTAGTGGGATCCGTGGCTATCCAAGTAAAAAAAACCGAAAAAGCCGCCTTAACTGCATCTTCTACCTGATATTTGGTATTGTTTCCTGGTTTTCTGTCATCGGGTAAGTCATGTAATTCTTCAACTAAAAATTGTATTAATTCAGGAATTTCTAAAGTCACAGCCTTTTTCGTCATCGCAGAACAGTTTGATTAATTAATATTTCCAACTTAATAATTTTACCTCAACAGACAACAATCATCAATTTTTATTTGGTTCTCTT